>CAJXTM010000785.1 GCA_913061385.1 uncultured Rhodopirellula sp.
TCTACACGTAAGGAGTCGTCGGCAGCGTCAGATGTGTATAAGAGACAGACCTGATGGACCAAGGGCATGTCAATCTAAACGACATCCAAATCTTCGTCCTCGACGAAGCGGATCGAATGCTCGACATGGGTTTCCTTCCTGCACTCAAGAAAATCATTGCCAAAGTACCCAAACAGAAGCAGAGCCTCTTTTTCTCGGCGACCTTGCCGCCAAAGATTCGCGAGCTTGCCGCACGATTATTGTTCAATCCTGTCTCGATCACCGTGGACCGAAAGTCCACAACCGTCGAACGAATTGAACAGTCAGTCAGGTACGCAAAACGAGGGAACAAGCTGGCGTCGCTAACTGATCTGCTTAACGGGAAAAACGTCGACCGCGTTATCGTCTTCACTCGCACCAAACATGGAGCGAACGGGTTAGCAAAGAAACTTGATCGTGCTGGAATTGCAGCTACCGCCATTCACGGCAACAAAACACAAAATGCACGTCAAAGAGCACTCGAGGCATTCCGCCAAAAACAGGTTACCGTGCTGGTTGCGACCGACGTCGCTGCAAGGGGTATCGACATCGACGGCGTAACCCACGTGATCAACTTCGACATGCCCGTTGACCCCGAAAGTTATGTACACCGAATCGGTCGCACGGGCCGCGCCGGATCAGACGGTATCGCAATCTCGTTCTGCACCGCCGAGGAAATCGACGAGTTACGTGCGATCGAAAAACTGATCGGTTCGAAAATCCGCGTCGAGAACCCGGAAATGAAGTTTGAGACACCAGCTGTACCCAGTAAAGACAAAACCAACGCTCGCAAGGGAAACCGTAACCGTCGGCGGAAAACGTCGAACGCCGAGATGCGGAACGGAGCACAGAGCACCTACCGTCGACGCAAAAAGCCCCAGGGTTCGTCCAAGCCCGCCAAGAAGCAACGAGCTTCAGCTGACTGAAACTGAATCCGTGCTCCAACCAGCGATTCACAAGAAAGCTGATGGCTGAGTATTCTGTATCAAGTTCCAAGCTAACAGCAACGTACTGCAAACCGTATTCCTGACAAACCTACTGCAGGTAAGTCGCGAGGTTACGGTAGAACCGGTTGCCAGCCAAGCTAAAAATAAAGTTCCACGAGAAGGAAATTCTCTGGAACCTGTTGCCACCGCTCGTTCATTTGTTGCAGTGTCTTCCATCTGGTGGCGTGCGATGAAGACTCGTACTTTGGTTCCTCTTCTGGCAAGTTCTCCAGTACATCTCTCCGCACAAGCATCGCGCGGATCTTTTGAGTGCGAATTGCTCCTGCACGCTCACACGTCAGGCACAATAAGTACTGCTCACTTGATACAGATCGCCCCGCATCAGCTTGCAGATGTCCTAATGCGAAACGCTCACTAATTTCGTTTAGCACGGGGTTCAAGTAATACCAGAGATCTTCTTTAGCGATTGGGATAAACGGATTCGCTGCTGTAGTCTTTTTGGCAAATGCTACGATTCTTGACGCAGCAGCGCCATTGAGGAAAATACTTTCAACATCCATCTCAAGTATGGTCCGGATCTTCAGCACTCCCTCGTCAATGAATGTCAACGACACATTCAGACGATCCAAAAACTCTCGTTGTCGCCATTTCGCTCTCGAGCGATGCCCTGCGAAATAGGACGCACAGCCTGCCACAATGATGATCCAGATAAGCTCGGGCCAGTTCCCCGCAAGGTAGTCCAATAGTGAATCGAAAGCCGTTTGCATTTAAATGCCCTACGAAGGAGAAAAGTGAACTTGTATCGTGCAACATTTTCAGAACACGAAATAACAAAGTAATGCCGCAACCATCCAATGGAGCCCCTCTGTAACTCAGCGATTTTACTTCCAACAACACAGCCATACTTCGGCCCCAACCAAATCATTGCAACACACCGATCGAAAAGTGACATCCCTATCTGCCCAGTTCCGACTCTTATTCACCTCGGTAGGTAACTTTCTCATAAAAGTTTGCGTAGCGTTTCCCAAGCAAACCATAAGGTTCGCGATCGAAAGGAACCATGTTCACATCTGCCGAAGTGCAATCTCGCGGTTCAAAAACTCCTGTGTTCGCAAATTGGTCAGGCACCTTCCCAGGAATTGCACAAACCTTGTTGATCCGAGTCGTTCGATCGGGGTAACCATGATCCTTTGCTGTGCCAGACGATTCAGCTAATTTCCCAGCAATGACTCGAAGGGCAGCCTCTGCAACGTCAGTGCGAACATCAGCACTCAAATGATGCCCCCTTGCCTGCATGAATTGGCACGCACGTCGTTTCCCGCGTCTAACTCACCCTGGTGCCAGAGAACACCCTTGAGCTCTGCGCGTTGCATTGCAAAGTCCGCTTTTTCGCGGCCATCCTCATGCATGGGACCCCGTCGCTTAAATTTGTCGATTGACGCACCGCCCAACGCGACTGGGATCGGCCCAACGACCACATTAGCTTCACTCTTGATATACTTGCTTGCAAAGGGAACACCGAGCCCAGTTTGATCTGCCGACAGACGGTTGTGCAGAGGGTGCGCCGCCGGCAACCAATCTAATTCGCCTGTGTCGACAGTGGGAAGTTTGACGACACTGGCCACCGGGTTTCCGTCTACAGGAACGCGTCCCCGAATCCGGGACATATTCGACTGCCCCAACCGAACAGAAACATAAAATTCATGTTCCTCTGCAGGTATCTTCCAACGCTCGAGACCAGCATCAACTTGGCACTGAGCGATTCTGATCCCAACAAAAAAGAGCGAAACGACTAGCAGATAACGAAACACATAAGACATCGCGGAACCCTTCTTCGCTCGCCTGTAATGAACACGCCCTCGGCAACCGTCACATTACCGGACGCTGAACCAAATTAATGCCTCACATCTAAACCACTATTTCGCCAAGCTCCATGCCCACTCACCTCCAAACCCATTCCTGCGTCGCGCTCTTTCAAACGTGTCAACCACCAGTCTACTGTGTACCGAACGCGTCATGTTGCTTTCCGTGTACACATCTCGCGATCGCATACCGGACAAAACCGACATAGGTTCACAGGCGTGGGATGCACCCAATCTCATCAAGTGAACTTTGCAACGCAAACCGCTTCACCTGTCTCTTATACACATCTCCGAGCCCACGAGACCGAGGCTGATCTCGT
>CAJXTM010000786.1 GCA_913061385.1 uncultured Rhodopirellula sp.
TTCCGCACGTCGAGCGACTTCGGCAGCGGTAGTTCGCTGGCAATTAACGACGGCGTCGTGTTTGTTCAGTGCGACAATGAAGAGAAGTCATTTTTGATCGCTATAGATGGCAAAACTGGAAAAGAGGTTTGGAGAGCTGACCGTGCCGGCCGAACGAGCTGGAGCTCGCCCATCATTTGGAAGAACAAGCAGCGAACCGAATTGGTTGTTTGCGGTGCTGGCAACGTATCGGCCTACGAGCCAAGCACCGGCAAACAACTCTGGACTCTCACTGGAACCGGTGGTGCATTCAGTGCCTCTCCGACGTGCGACCCAGAACGAATCTATCTGGGAAACAGTGGACGAAACAGCCGGGGGCCATTGATTGCTGTTGAAGCCGGTGCTGAGGGCGAATTGACCCTTGAGTCGATGGGTGACAAGCAGGTCGCGTGGATCGCTGACTCTGCAGCACCCGGCATGTGCTCACCGGTGGTTTTGGATGGGCGGCTGTATGTACTGAGCCGAGGAATCTTGAGCTGCCATAATGCGACCACCGGCGAAAGGCTCTACCGTGAACGTTTGAAGAACGCATCGAGTGTGACGTCCTCACTGTGGGCTGCAGACGACAAAATTTATGCATTGAACGAATCTGGCGAGACCTCCGTCATCAAAAGCGGCGATGAATTTGAGCAGCTTCCGTCGAATCAAACCCCGGGCTTGTACTGGGCGACCCCTTCGGTCGCTGGGAAATCGTTGTTGATCCGCGGTGCTAAAATGCTGCACTGCATTCGATAAGCTCTTCGCAGGCTACTCCGTAGCGCTCAAAGACGCTTTCAACGACACCCTACGAATCATTACGGTTAGCCGAGTTGGTCCACCTGTGCGGTCTATGAGTTCAGACCTGAAGCGTAGTTCTTAGTGGAACGCGCCGACCAAGTGGATGGTGCTGTGAATTCAGTCTGGGGCATAATAACTCTCACACCGCAAGAAGTTCAAACCGCAGTGGTCGGTTTATTCCACCTGTACCGACTGCAAGCCCCTGGGCGGCGGCAAATTGGTGCTCCTCGCGGAGCACCGACGTGCATCTGCGTGCTCTGAGCGGCGAACGTTTTTCTCTTAACGTTGCGTTGGAAAAATTGTTGCCCTGCGCAGCGACCGGCGCCAATATTTCAACCTAAGCTCCCTACAGCGGGGGTTCTGCGCTTCATTTCTGCGTTGAGCCCTAGCTGCTACCGAATTCAAATCAGTATTACGCACCAGCGCAAGTAACGTTGGACGTTTGATCGGCACCGGGGAAGATCAGTTGGAAAACGAAGAGTTCATTCGCGAATTCCTAGAGGAATCTGAGGAAAATCTTGATCAACTTGATCAGGATTTTGTTGCCTTGGAACAAGAGCCTGGGGACTTGGTGCGTTTGGACAGCATCTACCGCGCGATACATACCATCAAGGGAACGAGCGGGTTCTTCGGTTTTTCAAAGCTTGGTGCGGTAACCCACTCTGCTGAAAATCTGTTGAGCCGTTTACGAGATGGGGAGATCACGCTCAACGAAGCTCTCACGTCTGCGTTATTGAAATCAGTTGATGCGGTACGCGAGATCCTCAACAATATTGGACGCGACGGAGAAGAAGGCGACGGGAACTATAGAACTTTGAATCAGCAGTTGGATGATCTGTCTATCACTTCACCAGCGATTGATTCAGCGAGCATAGAGACGCAAGGCATCACCAGCACGACGCAGGAACATACAACAGGGGAAATCCAAGAGGCCACGATTGTTGCCCCGCTGCAATCGGACTCAAACAGCCACGAGATCGAGAGTGTTCTCCCGTTAGATGGGGCAGGAACCTGCACGAATGACGACGACACATTGCAACCCGGTGCCTCATCTGGCTCTGAGGTCTCCCCTCCTTCCTCGGGCGCTGATTCACCTGTCGCAAATGTCGCAGATAGCGATCCACCAATCACGGGCATGAATCCGATACTCTCAGCCGAAGATTCACCCAGCGTCGAGCTGCTGACGGGTGGCGACGCTGCACCGATCAAGCCGCACGCCAGTGGGACAGAAGGAAGCATTCGCGTTGACGTCACTTTACTTAATCAATTGATGGATCTTGTTGGCGAGCTGGTTCTGGCCCGAAACCAGTTGTTGCAAACCGAAAGCCACGAGCATGATCACCGCCTAAGTAACGTTACACTGCAGGTAAACCGGATCACAACGGAACTGCAGGAACGTGTCATGCAGACACGGATGCAGCCCATTGGCAACATCTGGGGAAAATTCCCGCGACTGGTCCGAGACCTCGCTGTCATGTGCGGCAAAGAAATCGACTTGCTGATGAACGGGCAGGAGACAGAAGTCGATAAGTCCCTGCTCGAGGCGATCAAGGATCCGTTGACCCACCTGATCCGAAACGCAATCGATCACGGTATCGAGAGTACCAACGAACGACTCTCGGCCGGGAAAAACAAACGTGGCCAATTACACTTGCGGGCTTGGCACCAAGGCGGTCAGGTCAATATTGAAATTAGCGATAATGGACAAGGAATTGATCCTGCAAAAATCCGGGAAAAGGCACTCAGTAAAAACCTAATTTCTGCGATCCAAGGTGCAGAGATGTCCGACCAGCAATTGGTTCAACTGATCTTTTGCCCAGGATTCTCCACCGCAGCGGAAGTAACGGGTATCTCCGGGCGGGGAGTTGGCATGGATGTCGTTAAGACGAACATTGAAAGCATCGGCGGAACCATTGATGTTCAAAGCCGAGTTGGCGTCGGAACTGCCATTAAAGTCAAAATACCGTTGACATTGGCAATCATCCCCGCGTTGATCATATCCAGTAACCAGCAGCGTTTTGCGATCCCACAAGGACATCTTGTGGAAATGATCCGGCTCGACCTACGGCAAAAAGAGGACCGTATCGAGAAACTGAGAGACACTCCTGTGTACCGCCTGCGTGGCCAATTACTTCCAATTGTGTACCTGAGCCAACTACTGGGTGGTGAAAGTGTTGAACAGCAATCCGAAACTACTCACGTAAATATAGCTGTCTTGCAAGCAGACAACTGCAGATTTGGTTTGGTCGTGGACCATGTTGAGCGTACAGAAGAAATCGTTGTAAAAGCACCTGTCTCTTATACACATCTCCGAGCCCACGAGACC
>CAJXTM010000787.1 GCA_913061385.1 uncultured Rhodopirellula sp.
AGATCAGCCTCGGTCTCGTGGGCTCGGAGATGTGTATAAGAGACAGGTCTATACGCTGCTGGAAAAGGCCGTGAATGACTCATACGCGATGGCACGCATGGAAGGCGTGATTGCTGCAAGCTATATCGGGACCAAACAAGCTCTTGATATCATGCTGCAGGTTCTTAATCATCCGCAGGGTGGCCATCTGAAGTATGCGATTACCTGTGCTCTTGAATCTCATACATTGAAACGGCATTGGGAAAATAACGAGGATTATGATCTCCGACAACTATTGCGTGATGCCAGGCAAAACGCGGGGCTTACTGAACCCACGCCCAATGCATCCGATGCCCAATTTGACTCCCAGAATGATGTCGCAACGATCAAGATATCTTGCATGCCCGAGGTGATGCGTTTCACGACTGAGCAGTTCAGCGTCAGGACTGGGCAGCCTGTGAAAATCGTTTTTACCAACCCTGATGCTACTGATCACAATCTGGTGTTGGTGAAGCAAGGAGCACTTGAGGAAGTTGGCATGGCTGCCAATGAGATGGCTCGTGATCCTAAGAATGCCAACTCTGATTTTATCCCCAAGGATAAGCGACCTTTGATTTTGCAAGCTACCAAAATGATTGGACCGACGAGGAAGTCGCGGGTTCACGTGTTACGGTTCAAAGCGCCAACCAAGCCGGGGGTTTATCCTTACGTCTGCACGTTCCCGGGCCACTGGGTGGTGATGAAGGGAATCATGGTTGTTGCTGAGTCAGAGTCTGAAGCAGCGAGACTGCTCGCGGCGGAAAAACCAGCGACTGTTCAAGAATGGGACATGACAGATCTCGCAGACTTGGTGATCCCGAAAGCGACAGAAAAGGTGGTCATGCGGGGAATGGCAGCGTTCATGAAAGCGAATTGCAACCAGTGCCATGTGCTTGCAGGTCATGGAGTAAATTTAGGACCTGATTTGAGTAAGGTTACCGAACGCTATAAAAATACACGGTTGCTTCAACAGCTGATCGAACCTTCCAGTGAAATCAATGAGAAGTACCAGACGTTCAAGTTCTTAATGGATGATGGACGTCTCGTTAGCGGAGTCATCGCCTCGGAGGATGACAAATTCGTCAGTGTAATGACTAACTTGTTGACGCCGAAACAAATGACTCGACTCAACAAAAAGGAGATTGAACAACGCGTTAAATCCAAGGTTTCCGCCATGCCGGGGGGACTTCTTAACGTGCTAACGAAGCAAGAGGTTGGCGTACTGATGTCGTTTTTACAGTCACCCGGTTTTCAAATGCCTGAGCACCTGAAGAAGATGCACTCGCATGAGCACCACCAACACGGCGGAAAGTAAACGCTTTTCAGAACAGAATAGTGGGCGGATGGGGATTCAGAACCTTTGCAGTCTGACGGCGTTGTTATCCGACTTCGCGAATTGTGTGATTCACGTTACATTTGAGGAACAAACCGCCACGCGGGTCTCTGGAATTGACGTTGATGTGGCAAAAAGATGCTCAGGTGAGGTGATTTATGCGAATTGTTCTCTGCTATCCCGTTCTGGATAGACATGTTGCTCAGATTCAAACAGCTGCCCCAGAATGGGAAGTCGTGAACGCTGGGCAAGAGCGGGTTGATGAATTGTTGCCCACCGCAGATATCTTCATCGGACATGCCAAGGTGCCAGTGAACTGGGATCGGGTGTTAGAGGCCGGGCGATTGAAGTGGATACAATCCTCTGCGGCGGGGTTGGATCATTGCTTGGTGCCGGGTGTAATCGAGTCTGAGATTTTGGTGAGTAGTGCGTCGGGGCTCTTTGCCCCTCAGGTAGCTGAGCAGACCTTTTCTCTATTGTTCGGTTTGCTTCGCACGGCTCCACTTTTCTTTCGTGCGGAACAGAAACGGGAGTTTATCCGCTTGCCGACGGATGACCTAAGAGGGAAAACGGTGGGGATTGTCGGGATGGGGGGTAACGGTCGTATGCTGGCTCGCATGCTCAAACCCTGGGACATCAAATTGGTTGCGACAGATCATTTTCCTGTCGATCAACCGAGTGAATTGGATGCGTTTTTTCCCGCTGATAGGCTTGATGAACTTTTGGCAATGAGCGATGTCGTGTTACTGACGTTGCCCTTGAATGAACACACCAAAGGGCTTTTTGATGCAAATCGCTTTAAGCAAATGCGTCCCGGTTCATTGTTGATCAATGTCGCTAGGGGATCGGTGGTGGTTGAAAATGATCTGGTCGACGCTTTGAAGTCTGGGCAACTTGCTGGTGCTGGGCTTGATGTTACTGAGGTTGAGCCTTTGTCACCCGATAGTTTGCTTTGGGATGATCCAAGGGTGATGATTTCACCTCATGTGGGTGCACAGTCGTCGCGACGTGTCGATGACACCACTGACTTTGCTTGTGTGAACCTGAAGCGATATCTTGGGGGTGAACTGCCCTACAACCGGGTCGACAAGGTACTGGGTTTTCCACATCCCTCGGTAGTTTGGCGTCCCCGCAATAAATAAAGGTATCCCTCTTTGAAGTCCAAGTCCCCACGTTCGAGCAGTCAAAATCAAGACGTCATTACTGACGCTGTGATTGTGGGATGTGCTACAGCAATGAGTGACGCCGCAGAAGATGACAGGGCAGTCGCGGGTAGCATGGGTTTGGGCCCTATTCGCCTACCCAAGCAAAATGCTGATGATTTCATTTCGAACTTTAATGAGCACTACCGGTCTCTGGGTTTGAAGCTTCAGAAGCAGCAATACGAAAAAATCCCCGACAGTCATGAGACTGCCGGGGATCTGAATGAAGATTCGTCGACTTCTGCGACCGATCACCGTACTTGAGAGATTGGAATACTTTTAGCGAAGGAACGAGTTTCGCTACTAGTCAACCAGTGGAGTTCTCAACAGGTTTGGGGATCGATTGAAATCACGTCAGGGACGAAACGTTTCGGAGCGGGCTTAGTTGCCAGCTCCGCAGCTTGGCTCGCAACCGCAAGTTGGCTCGCAAGGAGCTTCGCAACCGCAAGTTGGCTCGCAACCGCATGCTGGCTCGCAAGAGTTGCTGTGATGCTTCTTGAACATGTTCGAGAAGAAGCCTTTCAGGCCGAGCTTAGGGCTGTCTCTTATACACATCTGACGCTGCCGACGACTCCTTACGTGTAGA
>CAJXTM010000788.1 GCA_913061385.1 uncultured Rhodopirellula sp.
CTGCCGAGCCCGATTCGATCGGTTACAAACCCGATGATGTTGCAGCGTCATTTTTCAAAAATATCGGCATCGAATCGAAAACTGAGTTCGCCACAAATACAGGTCGTCCGATCACATTGCTCAGGGATGGCAGTCCTATCCCCGAACTGTTCTAAGATGAACCGAAATTCGGCTTGACCAGCATCATTCCGCATCACGGACTTTGGTGACTGGCAAGGTGTACCCATACGGCTAGAATGAGCAGCCCGAAGATAGCCATCTTTGTGGTTCCGCCGCCGTTCGCAGTTCCACATCACCCCTCTCTCTTAACCATTCGGAGTCACTCGATGACACTCCCTTCGCACATCAAGCAATGGATCACAGCCTGTATTCTTGTCTCAATTACCCAATCATTTCCAACGGTTTCAGCTGATGTTTATGAATTGCGGACCTACACGACTAAAGAAGGCAAACTGGACGCACTGAACGCCCGTTTCCGTGATCACACCATCCGACTATTCAAAAAACATGGAATCGAATCGGTCGGTTATTGGACTCCTACTGACGAAGAAAAATCCAAGAACACGCTGATCTATGTGATCAAGCATAAAAGCCGCGATGCTGCTGCCGCTTCATGGAAAGCATTCATCACCGACCCAGAATGGAAAAAGGTCTACAAGGAATCAGGAGTCGGTCCGTTGGCAAGCCCACCCGAATCGGTCTACATGGAAACCACGGACTATTCACCCCAGTGGAAAAATGCTGAACAGGACGACGATGATGTGTTTGAATTACGAATCTATAAAGCCGCACCCGGAAAACTTGCCAAGCTGGATGCAAGATTTCGTGATCATACGATTGGGCTATTTGATCGTCACGGGATCAAATCAGTTGCCTACTGGCACCCAACGGATCAACCTGATTCTGAAGACATGCTGATCTACATCATCAAACATGACAGTCCAAAGGCTGCTGGAAAATCATGGAGAACATTCGTCGCCGATCCCGATTGGAAGCAAGCCGCAAAGGAGTCGGGAGTCGGGCGACTGGCCAAGCCACCTGCTTCGACCTACATGAAAGCAACTGACTACTCAGCGTTGAAGTAGTCTCGTTGACACGGTCCTTGACCTGATTAACACATGAGTTGTTACGTCGTGCCTGCCAGTGATACGCTGCAGCAGGCACACTAACAAAGTCAGTACCAACGTTTCTTAGTCAAGGAACTTTCTGTTGAAAATGTACTCTAGCTTACGCCACCCGAATGAAATTACTTCGGAGCGCCTTCCATGTGTGGGTAGCGGTAATCTGCACGATCGTTGGTCGATACCTGTTTGGTAGACCCATCGACCAGCGTGTAGAGAAAGAGTTTTTTACCGGCGTGGTACACGATGGCTGACTCATCTTTGGACCAACGTGGATAGGCAAACCAGATTGGTTTTCCCTCTGCGTTGGCAAACGCCTTTACATTTGTGATTGCACGTTTCTGAATATCAAAGTCACCCACGTAAAGTGTTCGACCCGGCACCTGTTTCTTGAACCCCGGTTGGTATTCAAAACAGATTTTAGTTTCACTGGGTGAGAGGCTCACACGATCAAGCACTCCGGTCTGTTGAAGATCGCAGCTGATACGTTCGAATTTGGGACTCGCGTTTTTCCCAGGTGTCATCAGGTAATACCCCCAACCCAGCTTTGGATGCTTTGAACGAACCAGGATCCGACCATCTGTCAGGCAAGTGAATGCCCAGGTGTGATACTTGTTGTCAGTCAAAGCAATCTCATCGCCGGGACGGGCACCCACCTTACTCGCCATCACACAGTAGCCACCCGTCTTTGGGTTCTTTCGATTCCAGATCGGAGTATTGGTGCCGTCTCGCATCCACGTCTGGTTGAAATCCGTGTGGGTGCCATCACTCAACTGATGCAACCCACTTCCATCGACATTGATGATGTGGATCGCCGTTTTCCACTTCGACACATCGGGGTCATTCTCGAGCCTTCGAAAAAACACCAGCATGTCACCGGTCTTTGACCAAGATGGCTTGAAGTCCCAATGACCGGTTGTCAGCGGTTTTCCCTCGGCAGTCCCGTAGACATTGACATGAATTTCGCCACCCACGAAATAGGAGCCACGGAAACCATCAGACGTTGCTCCGACTGAGCCGTCGTCAGCCAACGATGACACAGAGACCAGAAATGCAACCACCAGAAGTGTGTGGCGAACAGAGGGCCACAACGGCACGTTTTTAATAGCACGCCACATGATGATTACTCCAGCTAGACCATTTCGTGAGAATCGAGACTTGAACGTGAGTTTATCCCTCAACGGCGAATAACAGGGACATCGCTGTTACGAAGTTACGCACAGGTTACATTCGGTTACTTACCGAGATTCCCAATCAGGTTACGGTGTTCGGAGGTGTTGCGTATTTTCTGGCGGCCATCTGGTCTTCTTTTTCCCAAAACACGCTATTTCTTGGCGTAATTTTCCGCCAACCGGTAGTGAATAGATGCAACGACAATCGCTTCTTACTTCTGGCCAATACAGGTTTGCCAAGCCCTTGCGGCTTATGGGGTGCGCTCGGCATACGGACTGCACACGAAATGATTGAACCACAAATCGAAAGCATACCTCCTCTTGCTTTCTTCAAATGACTCACGAATCATCAACACCAGGCATGGAAAAAGATCAACAATACGAGCGATTCATGTCGCTGTTCATGAGCAGCGAACAGGCAATCCGTATCTACGTCCGCTCGTTGCTGCTCTCAAGTCAGGATGTCGATGACTTGATGCAGAATATTGGTTTGGCATGTTGGCACAAATTTGATCAGTTTGATACGGAGGGTTCGGCTCTGGATTTCACTCGCTGGTGTTGCGTGATTTCCCGTTTCGAAGTCCTGCAATTTCGCCGGAGTCGGGCAAGAGATCGTTTGGTTCTCAGTGACGAAATCATCGAGCTACTTGCGACACATGCTGAACAACATCTTGAACAGAGTGAAGCCGAGCGACGAGCCCTCAGGATCTGCTTGAAAAAACTGGCTGAGCCTGACCGGCGATTACTGCTTAGCACTCACACAAAAGGTGACTCCATCTCGCGGATCGCATCAGAATCTGTCTCTTATACACATCTCCGAGCCCACGAGACCGAGGCTGATCT
>CAJXTM010000789.1 GCA_913061385.1 uncultured Rhodopirellula sp.
TCATACGGCTTTGCAAACAAACACGACAAAACTGACCTGTTGGGGCAGTGGACAACTCAATCTCCGCAGAGCTTCTGACAACTCGATCCTGGCGCTGACCAGCGTTGTCGTGCAAGATGGAAAAGCGAGGCGAATTCTGCAACGATATCGATCCAATCCCACAGCAACACTTGCAATCCTGCTACAGAGCGAAGTTTCTGACCAACAGGAACGACGTCAACTGCAATCAATTCTGTCCGAAACAAGCACAAACTTTTCAATTTGGATTGATGCCTATTCAAAAACTGGGGCCGCGCTTAGAACTTTTACCGTAATGAAACGCGATGCAGATGGCATTGCACAAAAACAACGTTTTTCTCTTTAAAGCAACCGACTCCAAGATGGAACTGCAGCGCCAACGACAGTACCTGACTATTACAACAGCTTGCCTGTTGACGTTGTCTGCTGCGGTGATTTACTGGTCAGTCTCACCGATCGGTGAGACCGGTCCGAAACTGGCAACCGTGCAATCCAAGCAAATGAGCGAGTCAGCAACACCCGAAAAAGGTGCGTTCAGAATTCCAGTTGCAATGGCGGAGCGGCAACTGCGAGCTCCACTTTATGATCCTGAGCCACCTCCCCCCGCTCCACCAAAACCGATTTTTTCCCCAGCACCACGTTCCAAGCCGACGCTGAAACTCAATCTAACATTGGTGGGAACGATCATCGACCCGGGCAACAGTCTTGCCATCATCGCTGATGCCAATGGCCAGTTCGATGTAAAAGGAGTCGGTGACACTCTGGAAATCGATCCGGACGGAATTGAAATCTCGAACATCAAAGCTGAACAGGTAACGCTCACACACCGGGGCAAATCAACAGTATTAATACTTGAACGCACACAGAAAAAGATCAAAGGGTCCAGCGGGAATCGCAACAACCGAAAGCGGGGCTTAAAATGAGCTTTTGTGGCAGCCTTATTATCGAACGCGAAAATGAGTGGTGCATTCATGTTGCCAACGAAACCCGTATCATTCCGAAAACATCAGAGGTTTCCAAAATTGTTGCGACGGTCAGTGATCTGCTGGAAAACTCAAAAAGCACGAAATCAGGGTGCGTCATTGCTCCGGCATCCAACTCATGTTTTTTTGCACGGCTAAATTTTCCCGCCGACTTTAACCTCCGTGACCGACCTGCGCTGATTTACGAACTCGAAAACCATCTCCCCATCGACGCTGAGTCCATGGCGGCTAATTTTACATCGCTCCCCGAATCGGTGAGTCAGGATCAGAAACTGCCAGAAAAGTCTCTTTCCGCAATTGCCGTCGAAGTGAAGGACTGGAAGCCGCTTGCGGACACCCTGGAAACCAAGGGAATTCCAGTCACCAACATTATCCCGGATGTTGCGCTTGCGGTTACCTCCCTCCACGAAAAACATTCACTTTCGGGATTTAGCAACCTCATTCTCTGCAGAGAGAATCATGCAGACATGATCACGCTTGCTGATGATCGAATCTTATCGTGGAAATACACAAAGCTTGAAGCCGAAAGCTTAAAACGGCACAAGTCCCTGGACATCCAAGAATGCAATGAGGTCCTCGTGGTCGGTTGCACAGAGGAACAAGCCACCCTGATTCGGGACAATGTGGGACCAGTAAGAATTGATACGGACCCATTAGAAATGCATCACCTTCACGGTGCCAACTCCGCCGTCTCAAAGCCTGCATCCATCGAATACAATCTTCGGCGCGACGGACTCGCGTCAGACGATCCACTACGTCCAATCACAAAACAACTTTCCTGGCTGGCATTTGCCATCGGCACCTTGCTGTTGGTAACCATTGCGGGAAGTTGGTGGCGGTCTGCAAGAATCGAAGCACGAACCTCGGAAATATTACAGGCCCAATCGACTGCCTTCAAACAGTCATTCCCTGACACCCGTGTTCCAGCCTCTCTGTTGCGAAGAGTCCGCAGCGAACACACTCGAATCATGGGATCCAGAAATGCATCCAAGCAGATCGAAGCACCTGGTTCAGCAGCAGAACTCATGGGTGTACTCCTTGCCTCCTTACCAACAAACACCCGTGCACGAATCAGCTCAATCGATATCCGCAACGGAAACATGGAGCTTACGTTTCAGGTGCAGCATTTCGTAGACGCAGGTGTAATTGCTGAAGCACTGTCGCAAGCCGGCTTCGAAGTTTCTCAGCCCGCAACAGCACAAAAAGACGCTAAAACTTTTGAGTCCACGATTCAAGCTAAGTGGAACGATGGAATTTCAGAAAGCACCCACAAATCGAGTGGAGAGCAAGCGGTTCCTTCACAGGACCAAGATGGCAACAGTCAAACCGCACACCGGGAACGTTTGCCTCTAACAATGCTTCCGGCATCTTACGGCCCCAAACCGCGGCACGGGAGTTCGACGCACGATGACAGCTAAGAATCCCAAACGCCAACGTCTATTAATATCCGTTGCCATCGTGGTCATGGGAATTTACGCGGTGATCGGCGTCATGGAGACAAAATCAAAACAGAAGCGATTAGAGCAATCTGTTCGTGATTTGGATGCGATCCATACGATGCTAATTGATATCAATCGCTTAAAAACAGTCCCCAAGGTCGCTGCCCTTCGCCTTGAGTCGCCCGCTGAAATTACCAACCGAATTTCAGCGGCGAGGTCAGCGGCGGGTTTACCTGAATCCAGCCTATTGCGTGAAGAACCGACCGCCCCAAAACGCATTGGCCGTTCAAATTTCGAACTGCGGTCGACAACGATTGATCTCGCTCCGGCAAGTTTGCCCCAAATCGTTGCATTCTGTGAGAACCTTCGAGATGAGAACTCTGGCACGTTAGTGCGAGATCTAACGCTCACCGAACCCAGGAATGGATCTCAGCAAGGCCGTCCAGAGTCGTGGAAAGCGACTTTGGTATTGACCCAAATGTTCTTTTCACCGACAAGCGACCTTTAACAGAGCAGGGCACCTGTCGCACTCCACTTTGCGTCGGTCCTGCTCAATGACCAAATATCTTCTGTCGTAACATTCTTCGGGCAATTCCAGGATGAGGGCCAGATGCATCCCCCGTTCAGCATTCAGCACCGCATTACTGCCTGTCTCTTATACACATCTCCGAGCCCACGAGACCGAGGCTGATCTC
>CAJXTM010000790.1 GCA_913061385.1 uncultured Rhodopirellula sp.
GATCTACACGTAAGGAGTCGTCGGCAGCGTCAGATGTGTATAAGAGACAGAAGATTTGCCTGAGCATCGCTCACTGCAACCAATCCACCACCCGCGTTGGCAGCACTTGAAGATGCATTGGCAATGGAGTGACTGCCAATGACGATATCGTCTGCAGTGATTTTCACTCCCGAGCCGATTGTAACCTTGACCGTCGGCGTGGTCGTTGCAGTGCCCGTTGCCACTCCGACAGCCACTGCACCACCACCAGTACCACTTGCCGCCACTGTTGCGACTCCGTCACCCGATGGGGCACCGGACAACGCCCGAGCGCCACCAACGCCATTGAAGGATTGCGTTCCGGTACCTGCACTGGTCAAGTCAATTACCAATCGATGCTTTCCGCTACCAACATTTTTCAAGTCAACTCCTTCGGTCCCAAAGGAATGAATTCCTGACAATGGCTGACCGGAGACGGAATCCGACGGATCGATGGTGACAACGTTCCCGTCTGGCTCCTCGAGCAACTGGAAGGTGCCGGCGGTCAAAGATTTCGCATAATAAGTCAATCCGTCCTGCAGACCGCCCCACGCAACATCAGATGATTTCCGCACCTCATGTACATCATTGGCATCACTGCTCTTGTCCGACGGTGTCAACGCTAGCGGAGTGACACTCTGTCCGTTCGTCCCCAACGCTTTGTCTTGGGATGCCGCGAGCTTAACTCCGGTGTCGCCATTCTTGATAATGTAGAATCGATCGTTTTTGTTCAGCCCTCCAATGAGCGTTCCGTCACTGGCAAAAACCACCTCGTCACCGGTGACCAAGCCATGCCCTGTTCCCAGATCAATCGTATCCGTGTCGTCATTAACGCTTTGGTGACCAAAATCTCGACCATTTGGCGCACGATAAGTGATCGGCTGATTGGCAGTGAAACCATGGGACGCCGAAGTGATGGTGTTGCTAGCGATGTCAGTGCCTGTGACCTGCTTCGCCGCAGGATGACTTGCGCTTGCAAGTTTGATGGTCTTTGAATCGATTCTCTTGACCGTATAGATCTGGTCACTTTGCAACCCACCGACGTTCGCTCCGCCAGACTCAATCGAGTAGACAACGCGATCACCATTTTCCAGGTAATGGGGAGCTGGAAACCGAATCAGATCCCGAGCAATATCGACTCCCGCGTCGGACGGGTTCGAAGGTGTTTTACCGGTAAACACGGCGCCAAATTGCAAGGCTGTGTCGCTGTTTACGATCGCGCCGTAGTTGCGCTCATCAACCAACCCGCCCACAGCATTCGATTGGCCGGATTTGCTGTACGTCGCAGTGTCAGCCGTTTGCAGACCGTGCTTTTTCTCAAAATCAATGGTATTGGCTGAGGTGTCGACCTTGGTGGCGGCATTGAATGTGCCGTCTGAAAACTCTGGTGCCGCCTGGCCATGGTCTGCTGTGATCGTGACTCCAGCTGCTGCCTTAAGAACAGCATTGTCGCTTACCGTTGCCTTGACCTCAGGGCTGACGGTTGCCTTCGCTGTTTGTACCGCTACATCGACCACTCCACCACTTGTGCTTTTTGACGCAGCATCAGCATCACTCCGCCCAATGGCTCGCACTTGAATATTGCCTGCTGATTCGATGGTACCTCCGGCAAGTGCAGTTACTGTCGATCGTGTCGTCGCATCGACGGTTGCGTTGCTGACTGAGATTGCACCACCGCCGGCAGAAACGGAACCCGCCGTTGCCCGGTCGTTGGCTTGAGCCAAAATCGAAACACTCCCAGGCTGTTGAGTCGCGCTCACTCCCAGAACGTCACCTTCGACCCATGCTTTTGTAATGGCGCTGGTCACTGCCACGGGCCTGGTCGTTCCCACCTTGAGGAGGATACCGACACCTGTGGACTCAATTTCGGAAGTAGCATTATTGTCATTCGATAACGCAGTGACCGACACCGAACCGCCAGCAGAAACTACCGTTGCCCCGCGCTCGATCCATGCTATCGTTTCGTTGTCCACTTCCGTGTCAACGACGAGCGCTGCAATATCAATGGCTGAGCCCGATGTGCTTTTTGCCGTACTGGTTCCATCTGTGTTTGATGTCGCCTGCACGACCAGGGCACCCGAGCCAATCGCCAGGTTCGCACCACTACGTATTTTCGCTTCCGTAAGTCGCGTGATATCGATCACCGAATCAGTCGCGCTGATCGCGAACGCCCCACCGCCCGCCACCACGGTTTTCGGATCGGCTGTGGTTTCGTCGGTTGCTCCCAGGGTCAACTTGTTGGCGTTGACCGTGGTGTCGCCTCCCGCCCATGTGCGAGTTTCGCCAGCAATGGTTCCACGCGAGGTCATGCTTGAGATCGCAACAAGCCCTCCGCTGAGTCCGTCGATCTGCGGATCAGCGTTCGATTTTGATGTCGCCTGAACCGTGATTGCATTGCCGACAGCATTCAGACTTCCACCATCGATATAGGCTTCGGTGATTCCATCGATCCGAGTGTTTGCCGAGCTGGTTGAGACCGAGGCACCGAGTCCGACGGCTACAGCACCCACCGTCGTCTCTGCATCAATGGTTGCATCAGAATTGGCAAGCACCTGCAAGTCGCCATCTCCCGATGCCGTTACGGTTGAATCATGCAGGTATGACTTGACTACATTGCTGAAGAAGTTCTCTGAATCCGTCACGCCCACAGCAATGCTGACCAAACCGGCGCTCAACGCGAAGGAATCAATTTCCGCTGAGATTTCCGACTTGTCGGAAGCTGAAACAAGCACATCCTTTGCAGAATTGACCTGCGATTTGGAAATGAACGTTTTGACTTCGCTTGTGAGAATATTCTTTGCATTGGTCACACCTGAAGCCGACGACACGCCCAGTCCGATGGCTGCAGCGGCACTCGCAGCCTCGGTAACGGAATCAATGGTCGCTTCTTCGCTGGCCGTTACGGAAACTAGTCCTGCTGTCGTTTTGAGGTGATCAGCATTGCTAATCGAAGCTTCCACAAGATTGTCAATCTCATTTTCTGCCAAGGAGACACCAACCGCTACGGATACGGCCGCCGAACCAAATGCGACGGCAACGGAAGCGGCTTTGGTGTCTGCAGTAACCCTGTCTCTTATACACATCTCCGAGCCCACGAGACCGAGGCTGATCTCG
>CAJXTM010000791.1 GCA_913061385.1 uncultured Rhodopirellula sp.
GTGGGCTCGGAGATGTGTATAAGAGACAGCGCGAATCCCACACGAACGCTTTCAGGGAAAAACCTCACTCGGTTTCCGGGGTGATGCGATCGTCGAACTGGATTGGTGTGTTGGGGAATTGATGAAAACGCTGGATCGCTTGAATCTGACGGAGAACACGTTGGTCGTATTCTGCAGTGACAACGGTCCAGTGATGGACGACGGCTACAAAGACGAAGCCCTTGAGAAGGTTGGGGATCACCGCTCAGGTGGACCCTTCACAGGCGGGAAATACAGTATCTACGAAGGCGGCACACGCACTCCCTTCATCACATCATGGAAAGGACGCATTGCTCCCGGAACCAGCGACGAAGTGGTTTGCACCATCGACTTGGCAGGCAGTTTAGCTGCATTGACCGACCAGAAACTTACCCCTGAAGGATACCTCGACAGCTTCGACGTGATCGGCGCCATGCTTGGGGACAAAGACGCTAAAGGTCGTGATCATTTGGTGCAGCAGGACAACGGCAGCAACGGAACGCTGGCACTACGAAGCGGTAAATGGAAACTTCATCGATACGGCAAAAATTTTGCACGTAACGTTGTGGTTGAGAAACAGTTGGCCAACACCAAGGTGCCAAAACTTCAGCTCTTCGACTTGGAAAATGATCCTGCCGAAAAGAAAAACGTGATCGCTCAGCATCCCGAAATTGCTGAAAGACTGGAAAAACAGCTCAATGAGATTGTTCAATCAGGTCGCAGTCGCTCCTAAGCGATGCGTTGGCCGAGCGTAGATGCCGTTGGTTCCCGCCAGATAAATCTGACAGCCAGCGGTATCGCTGGATGGTCCATGGCATGAAACCAACGGCTGTATTTCAAACCAAGATTTCAAAGCCAACTGCTAGGGAGTCACAGGTACCAGTGGTGTTTTGCCATCATCTGGTGAAACCGGATACAAGGCTTCATGTGATTCCAAACCGGACTTCAATTTCCCGATCATCTCTCGCAGCACTGCAGGTTCCTGATCCGCAACATTGGTTGATTCGAACGGGTCTGATGCGAGGTCGTAAAGTTGGTAGTGCCCACCCTCTGATCCCTTTGACGGAATGTAGTGATAAATCACTTTCCAGTCTCCGTCCCTGTAAGTGGTAAAATAATCGCTGCGATGAGGCGAATGCGGATAGTGCATCAGAAAAACTTCATCGCGTGAATCATCTGGCTCGGCAGTGAGCAGTTTCGAAAGGTCGACACCATCGACTGGATGGTCCTCTGGTGATGTGGCCCCAGCCAATTTCGCGATGGTGGGATACAGATCCTGCACAGCAGCGACTTGGGTTTGCAGCGTCCCGGGCGGGATTACCCACTGTTTCTGATTCGCATTGGTCGCACTCTCTTTGGCCCATGCTGCGATAAACGGGACTCGCATTCCCCCTTCGTAATGGGCTCCCTTTTTGCCACGCAGTGGAGCCGCGCACGCGACCACGTGCTGGTGCCCCAGTGGAGCATCGGAACCATTATCACCCAAAAAGAACACAAGTGTATTTTCCGAAACTCCCAAGGCATCGAAATAATCCAATAAGTCTCCCAGCGATTTGTCCATGCCTTCGATCAACGTCGCAAATGCTTGGGCGTTTTTCGACTTGCCAGAATCCTTGTAGTGGTCAGCAAATCTTGGGTCCGAGTGAAATGGTGCATGCACGGCGTAATGCGACATGTACAAATAAAATGGCTTTCGCTTCTGAACCGATTCGGAAACTCGTTTCTTGGCCTCGAGCGTAATCGCCTCCGTCAAGAATGTTTCTGAACCATGATATTTTTTCAGGTGTGGCACGGCGTGGTGCGAACGCTTCGTGCTCTGCCCATAGTTTTCTTCGCCGTAATAACTACCGGGCGCTCCAAACGAAGCTCCACCTACATTCACATCAAATCCGAGATTCAGTGGTTCGGCGCCTTCTGAGTTATCCGGCCCAAAATGGCCTTTTCCGACATGAATCGTCTGATAACCAACTTTGCGTAACAAACCTGGCAGTGTCACATCGCCGCTTGTTAACCCCTGCCAATTCCAAGTCGGTGGACCGTGCGGGCCACGATTGTCATTTCTGGGATTGATCCAGTTCGTCGCATGGTGCCTAGCCGCATTTTGGCCGGTCATGATCGAAATACGCGTCGGCGAGCAGACACTCATCGCATAGAAATTATTAAATCGCACTCCTTGGGCAGCTAACCGCTGCATGTTAGGCGTTCGATAATAATCGTTCAACGGATAACGCTTTGGCTTGCCTTTCTCATCTGTCAGGAACGGCACCGACGTATCCATTACTCCCATGTCGTCGACCAAAAAAACGACAATATTGGGCGTTGTCTGTGCGGCACTGGCGACAGCCCCCCAAATCCATAGCGACAAAGATGCGACAACAGTCAGGCTGGCAACCAGCAGATTTTTGTTATTCATGCCAATATCATAACCAGCACCGCGTGGTTCATGCCAATGCAAGTCCGCAGACACGATTGACTGACGGAAAATCACGACCGATGCACCGTTGCCGATTCGTTTCAGGCCGCGCCATGAAAATCAAATGGGGCATTGGGTGAAAGGTTAGGCGGCATACCGTATTTGCTACGCTTTTCGAAACGTTATTTTTTCTTGACAGGCATGTCGAGAGCCTCACGATAATCAATTCGCATCGGCGGTGATTTTTCTGCTTTGTCGATCAGAAAATGTTCCATCCATCGCAGCATGCGAAGGTTGTAATCAAATTTTGCAGCTGCTTTGCGATTACCGTGTCCTTCTCCCTCATACAGCACTAACCGAACCGGCGCCTGCTTCAGCGTCTTGAGATGACGGTGAAATTCCAGAGACTGCGAAGGATGAACGCGCGGGTCCTCTTTTCCGTGCATGATCAACGTTGGCGTCTGGTTCTTTTGAATGTGTCGGATCGGGCTGCTTTCCAAAAAGTAATCCCAGTCGTCCCACAGATGTTTGCGATGGTGAACCAAAAACATCTCGTCAGGAATGTCCGTTGTGCCCACCTTGGAAACATTGTCACTGATCCCCACAAACATCACGCTGGCGGCAAAACGTTCAGAATAGAAAGTCTGTCTCTTATACACATCTCCGAGCCCACGAGACCGAGGCTGATCTCG
>CAJXTM010000792.1 GCA_913061385.1 uncultured Rhodopirellula sp.
CTACACGTAAGGAGTCGTCGGCAGCGTCAGATGTGTATAAGAGACAGGTATTACGGCGAGGAAGTGATGCGTGTCCAGCGTGGTCGGCATGAGGTTAAGATCATGGTGACCTATCCACGAGAGGATCGCAGATCGCTCGCGAACTTTGACGAAGTCCGTGTGCGTTTGGCTGACGGGGTTGAACGGCCGATCACTGAGCTAGCTGAGATCGATGTGGTGAGAGCCTACTCTGAGCTGAACCGTATCGATCAGGCACGCTCAATTACAGTGTCGAGCAATCTTGATGAAGAGATTGGGAATGCGGAAGAAATCGTTGGAGACTTGCAGGCCAAATTTGTTCCAGATTTACTGTTGAGATACCCCTCTTTGCGGATCCGTTGGGAGGGCCAGCAGGAGCGGCGTGCTGAATCGTTTGGAAGTCTGTTTTCTGGGTTCTTTGCAGCGTTGCTTGCAATGTTTGTGCTGCTCGCCGTTGAGTTTAAATCGGCAGTCCAGCCGTTGCTGGTCATGCTGATCATTCCCTTTGGTGCGCTCGGTGCTGTGATCGGCCACGTGATCATGGGACTTCCGCTCACCCTGTTTAGCTTTTATGGAATCATTGCCTTGACGGGCATTGTGGTCAATGACTCCATTGTGTTGATAGATTTCATTAACTCGAGAGTTCGGGCGGGGATGCCAATAAACCAAGCGTTGGCTGAGTCAGGGTTGCGCAGATTTCGACCTGTGCTGCTGACGACAATCACGACCATTGGTGGATTGTTTCCGATTCTTCTCGAAACCTCGATTCAGGCCCAGATCTTGATTCCCATGGCAACGAGTATTGCGTTTGGTGAACTGTTTGCAACGCTGATTGTCCTCTATCTGGTGCCTGTCACCTACTCGCTGTACTGGAGTGCCGGAGGGCGTTTTGTAGTGGCTGAATCGGAGGTTGATGAGGTTCGGCCTGATCAAGCTGAGCTTGAATCTGGTAGGGGAGAACCGCCAGCGGAAAAGATTAAGCTGCTTCCATCGTAAAGACGACACTATGGTCTTCTGTTTCAATAGTGTGTGGCACCGACACAGGGGTTGGACCAGGCACCGAGTTATTTGCCCTCTGCTCGCCACGTTTGGTAGATTTCGCTGTTCTTTCGGAATTGCTCTCGAGTTGCTGCATTCTTGGTCGAACTCATTTGGTCTTGAACCTCGAGCATGTAGATTTCGTCGCTTTCGGCGCCGGGATCAGCAGTGCGCCTAATCCACTGTTTGAGTGCATTGCGGTGACGCTTTAATTCAGGCAGATAGTTGGCCGAGTTGGCTAGGTTCGTGAGCTGCCAAGGGTCTTGCTGATACAGATAGAGCTCCTCGTTGGGCCGCGTCGGGGAAAAAAGCAGACGCTCTGCGAGTGAATCAAGCGTTCCGGCCTGATGCAATTCTCGAAGACGTTGGATGATTAATTTGCCATCCTTGTAAGTGCTCGGCATGAGGTGCGGGCGGGATGGATAAAAATTGCGTACGTAGAGAAACTTGTCACTTCGGGCGGATCTTATGCGATCGTCTGCTTCCCCGCAGCGATCTCGTGCTGCGAATGCAAATTCCCGATGTCGGTAAGTTTTTGAGAGTATGTTTTGCCCTTGCATCACTACCGGGACCGGGATGCTCGCAGCTGCCAATGACAACGCAGCGATGTCGATGTGTTCGACCAGGTCGTCACGGAGTGTGCCTGCGACGATTCCCGGTCCAGAAAGAATCAGGGGAATATGTGTTCCCTCGTCGTAGAGGAACTGCTTGCCTCGTGCATGGCTGATTCCATGATCCGTGAAGAATATGACCAAGGTGTTTTCACGTAGACCTTCTTCTTGCAACCGCTGCATCACTTTTCCGAGATGCCAATCGGTGATAAGCACGCTGTCAAGGTAGTTTGCCCAGTCTCTTTGTATGATTGCGTCCTCTGGGTAGTGTGGTGGTAATTGAACCGACGAAGGGTTGGTGGATGCGCCCAGTGTTTCTGCCACCTGATGCTCAAATTTTGTGTAGGAGCTTTCCGATGCTCCTCTGAGTTTTCCGCCATGTAATTGGATCTGCATGAAGAATGGCTGCTCTGCTTCGCGCCCTGACCAATCATTACCATCAAAGATGGCGCGGTCCCACGTGAAGTTGTAATCTGATTTACCTAAAGCACCGCTTCTGCTTTTTGTAGGTATCTGACTGCGGTAGTCGAGATCTTTTAAGCCACTCCCCATGCAGGTGTAATATCCAGCTTGCTGGAATAATTTGGGTAGTGGTACTACGCCAGCGGGAAGGGTGATGCGGTGTTTGCCCCTTCCGCTGCGGTGATGGTGTGCGCCAATTGTGGTTTGGTACATTCCGGTGATCAGTGAAGATCGGAATGTCGAACAGACGGGTGACGTTGCGTATGCGCGATCGAATCGCAGGCCATTACGCGCGAGAGAGTCAACATTCGGTGTTTGGATCGACGAGTCTCCGTAGCAGGAGAAGTTTGCCGACATGTCATCGACTACGACCCACAAAATGTTGGGGCGACCGGCTTCAATGGGAGTTGCGAAGCCAATGAGTGCCAGCAGTATCGCGCATGCAAAGTGTGCGAGAGGTTTAATGGCATGGCGTTGAAATTGAGGAACGCTACTGTATTGCATCTTGTTAGCGCTGGTCCCTGTTGAAGTGTTGGCGGAATGGGCAATTCATAAGTGGGTTCCCCGTGCGAATGTTTAGGTTTTTTGATGCACCATTGAAGAACCGCGAGCCGTATCTGACGATCTGATTTTATCAATTGCAAGGGGATAGAAACAAGTGTACGCAACCTGTGTTGCCAGAAATGGCGTTTGATTCTCAGAACGCAGAGTCCAGTATTTGGTTTGCGTCTGGTCTCTCTTTAACTGGTTCATGCCCATTCATGGAATTCATTTCTTGGCGTGGGAATCCGGCCGAATGGAAACATGCCACGGCGGCCAGAGAGGGCGCAGTGATCTAGCTGTTTTCACAGGTTCGTTAGAAGGTGATCTCCACCTCGATGAGCGACTCATCAAATATAGAATGCATCGAACGACATCATCGTTTCAGGGTGAGTTATGACAAGGCATATTGAGCTGTCTCTTATACACATCTCCGAGCCCACGAGACCGAGGC
>CAJXTM010000793.1 GCA_913061385.1 uncultured Rhodopirellula sp.
AGATCAGCCTCGGTCTCGTGGGCTCGGAGATGTGTATAAGAGACAGTGATAATCCCAACCACCAAAGAAACGAACCGTCATGCGTGGTCCTGTTGATGCATAGACTTCCCGGCGTTTCATTGCATCGAAGATCGCTTCCCGGGTGTTCTCTTTCGCCCAGACCGCGGCCAGCCCCGCTGCATTCATCTCCCAGTTCACGGTGCTAAAGGGACCCGAGACACGTAACGGCGTTGGCGTATAGCCCCAGAAGTTATTCTCATCGCTCGACCCTGGCAACGCCATGTGGTTATCCGTGCTAGCGATCATGCCAAACTTAAACGGGTTCACTCCGGTACGTGACTGTTGCGCAAGGCCAAGCTTCAGCGCGGATCGGGCGTACTCATACTTGACCAGAGAATCGGGCCTAAATTTGAGCGTCCTTCCCCTCGAATCAACTCCACCATTCTGACGTCCCGACCATCCATTCCAGGTCTCGTAATCAGCAAATTCATCGTCCGGGGAAATCACTGGGTGCGTCTCACTATCACCTTTTATTTGCGATGCTTCCATCAGCGGCTCCCAGCGGCTTCGAGTAGATGCATAGCGGTGGGTAAATGGATCACCGTTGGAGTCGATGACGTTGAACATCGCGCCACTCGTCAGGTTGCTGTTGTGCGGAATCGCCAAAGCTGACCCACCGGTAGACTCTTCATAGTCTTGCAGGAACGCCCACAGATCTTCGGGTCGTTCACTCTCAAATGCCGTCAATGGCAGCATCAGGCTCGCCCTGTGAGCGTCATCTCGAAAGATGACCACCCGGTGAATCGCTGGTGTGAACGGTGTGTATTCGTATCCGATAAGAGCGGTAAATTTACCCGGCTTGTTGTGTCGATCGGCGTTGGCGGTCACATGCTCCCAGATCGATTGACGAAAATCTGGATTGTTGATCGCAAGGTCTTTCGTGGATCTTGGCCAGTGCGCACCATAAAGAATACGTTCAGCATTTGCGTCTGGCATATCAAGCAACTCTTTCTGAACCATTGACCAGAGCCGGCCGATTGGCGAGCGCTGAAACGATGGGTCGTCATTCGACATGTTCCGTGCCCACTGGGTACCCATGTTCTTGCCGTGTTCTGCTATCACAATAAAATCGAGCGGTTCTCGCAGCTTCACGGGCTGACCACTGATACTGATAACTTCCTCACCCTGCGCGAATCGATAGGCATCAGCCTGACTTGACGTAAAGACGGAATCAGTTGAGATATTGGTGTGGACGTGGGTGTCGCCCCAGTAAACATCTGTTGGAAATGTTCGCTCTACGTGAGGTGAGTATTGATCTGCCGCGAACGCAGTAACAGATACTAGCCATCCGAGGACGAAATTTAGGAACATGATTCGATCCATCCGAGGGTGCTCCTGATTCGCTATGCTTTACATAGTGCCAGATTACGCTCGAGGGCGTCTACACCGTAAGCAAATCTGGTAAAAGATGGCCGGTACGGATTCAGCACTGTTACTATGGGGTGATGTAGACAAAGGGAGAATCCAATGGGTGTTATAGGGATCGAAGAGATTTTTCTGGATGTAGAGGATCTCGACAAGGCAATCGACTTCTATCATGAGAAGCTCGGTATTCCGATTGCGAGGAAGGACGAACAGAGAGCCTATCTGCAATGTGAGCAAAGCCACCTTGTACTTCAAGTCAAGAACCACACCGGGCGCCATCGCGGTGGCGGTCCACTGCACTTTGCTTTTACTGTCACTGAAGATTCATTTGATGAGGTGACTGAACGTGTTGTGGGTGGTTCGTTGTTTACCCGGGGGCCGATGGGTGATCGAGGCAAGGGGAGAACGTTGTTCATCATGGACCCTGACGGAAATGAAACAGAAGTTAACACTCGCTATCTGTATGGCATCCCGCGGCGCTAACTTGGTGGCATGCTAAGACCATTAGTTCTGGAGCCGCAGTTCTACTCGATTTACACTGACGGAAGTCACGGAGTGAGGATTTAAGGATGGGGAAAATAACTAGGGCGCTGGTGTGGTCAGCTGGACTTTCGCTTACGGCACAAGGAGCACTGGCCACAGGGGACGAGTACTCTAGCTCGGTCTACTGGGGCGATACGCATGTGCACACATCCAACTCGAACGATGCCGGACGTTACACCGTTCTGGTTGGTCCGGAAGAGGCCTACCGGTTTGCGCGTGGTGAGGAAGTGGATACCGACTGGGGATCCCGTGTCCGACTTGTGCGCCCACTGGATTTCCTGGTCGTAGCAGATCACGCTGAGAATATTGGCGTCCTTAACGGCATGCGCGCGGCCGATCCGGCAAGTGGTGGCAAGGCAAATACGAAACCGCGGAAGGTTACGTCCACACAGTTTGAGAACGAGGCTTTCACGCGCTCCGTCTGGCAAAGGAACTGCGCTGTAGCCGATCGTCTGAACCAGCCCGGTGTCTTCACAGCGCTCATCGGGTACGAGTGGACCCCCCATCCGAAGGGAAATAACCTACATCGGGTTGTGGTTTTCAAGGACGGCGCTAACAAAGCAGCGAAGGTGCTACCGTTCTCGGCGTCGGATAGCGTGGATGTGGAAGACCTCTGGGCATACATGGACTCCTACGAGAAGAAAACCGGTGGTTCCGTCCTGGCGATTCCGCACAACGCGAACATGTCGAACGGCCTCATGTTCGCTTTGAACACTTACACCGGAAAGCCGCTGACGCGGGCCTACGCCGCGACGCGGAGCAGGTGGGAGCCTCTCTCTGAGATCACGCAGTTAAAGGGAGCGGCCGAGGCCCATCCTGCGCTATCTCCCAACGATGAATTCGCGAATTACCGGCTCTGGGATCAAGGCAACATGTGGGCGAAGCAAGGGGTTGCGGGACCCAACGCCAAGAAGGACTCAATGCTGCCCCATGAGTACGCACGCTCGGCCCTGAAGCTCGGGCTTGAGCTAGATGTCCAACTCGGTGTGAACCCCTTCAAGTTCGGCGCAATCGGGGGCACCGATTCGCACACGGGACTGCCGACCACCTGGAATGACAGCCCTGTTTACAAGCGTGACGTCGTCGAGAACAAGGTACCGTCCTATGCCTGTCTCTTATACACATCTCCGAGCCCACGAGACCGAGGCTGATCT
>CAJXTM010000794.1 GCA_913061385.1 uncultured Rhodopirellula sp.
TCTACACGTAAGGAGTCGTCGGCAGCGTCAGATGTGTATAAGAGACAGGCGTTTTTGGGATGAAAGTTGGGGGCGTACATCAACAATGCGTGAGGTTGATAAGTCGCTTCTTCCAACGCGATTTGCACAAGCTTGTATTGGGCTCTTAGTTCTTGCACCTTGGGCCATGCTTCTACGACGATGATTCCCGGATTGGGAGACGCGACCTGTCGCACCCAGTATTTTTGTTGGATCTGCTTGGCATCCAAGTTGAATACGAATGGAAGCGGGCCGTTGACGATGTTTTTGCCTCGCATATTCTCAGGTAGCTGCTGAATCGTGCATTCTTGCTTGCTGCGATCGAATTCGATTAACTCGGTACCATTGCATACCCAATATTCCCCGAACTGATTTGGTTGGGGCTTGAATATTGGATTCTTGCTCTGGGGATCTGCTCCTGCGTAGAAGACAAGTTGTTCGGCGCGGAATAAACCCTTGTCGGGTGCCGCGTACTTGATAATGCCTTCTGCTTTGGAGGCGGGGACGTTTGCTGGGGCTGCGAAATTGTCGTAGTGCCACCGCATGAATCGGCATTCAAGCGTTTTCATGGACTGACTTTGCTTTTCCCACTTCTGCAATACCTGTTGAAGCTGGGCTTGCGCCGCCTCAGACAACTTTGGAAACGGTTGTTGCCCAGCTTGATTTTGTTGTGCGGTCCCGGTCAGTGAACCGAGAAGGACGACCAATGTGACAAGTGTGAGTCGCATCATCCGTGACGCCTACCTACTGTGCGTGAAACTCAAAGTCGCTAGCAAACGCTGGCAGCAACTTGGCGGATAGTAGCAACGCTACGGGAGTGGTGGAAAGAGGAATTGGGGTCGGAATACTGCGTTTTCAAACGAATATTGGATGCGAGGTCGAAGCATGGCCGGTGTAGCAGCAGTAAAGGTTGCAAGGTTTTCCGGTTATTAGGGTCATGCCGTTGTTTGGTCACTGCCGATTTACAACGAAGGCCTTGGTTGCCTTGGCCGGGGATAGCCTGCGCGAATTTGCGGGATTGGCTATGCAGATTGCGGATTGGCTATGCAGTTTGTTGAACAGGAGTTTTTTTGATGTCGAGCAGTTTTTCACGGCGACAATGTCTTGTTTCAACCGGTCTTCTCGCGATCGCTGCATCACCGTTGCGGTCCGCGGCCGATGACTCGGTGGATGATAAAATTGCTTCGCGACCGGTGATTGGCAAGCCGGTGACCTGTCGAACGATTCCGCTTGGGCGGGCGGGTTTTCGGCGAGTCGTTACTGCGATCGCTGCTGATCCGCGGGGCGAATTTCTTGCTGCTGCCGGAGATGATTACAAAATCCGGATTCTGCGAACCTCGGACCTCAAGGTGGTTCGAACATTGGTTGAGCACGGCGATATCGTGCGAACGCTCGATTTTGATCGCACGGGGAAACAGTTGGTGTCAGCGGGCAATGACGGGCGTTTGATTCTCTGGAATCGTGATGCATCTTTTCGGTTCATTCGTGAAGTCGCAGGTTCACCTGCTCTTGCGGAAGTAACGTTCGCTCCGGATGGCGGGGGCCTTGCTGCGGTTGGGTTCGATAGTGAAGTATTCCTGCTTGGAAATGGAGAGGGAGAGCGTATTTCCCTGAAGTGTGCTTGTCAGGATTTGAGGGCTGTCAGGTACCGAGATGACTCGGCGGTTCTGGCCGTTGCCGGTCGGTGCGGGACGCTACATTTGTTTGACAGTGCCACAAATGAATGCGAAGAGCATCGATTGCATGCAGGTCGGATTCGGGACATTGTTTTTCTTCCTTCCCGAAGCATCGCTGTTTGCGTCGCGGAGGATGGATTTGTGTCAGTGTTTGATACATCTGGAGTTCAATCACCCCGTCGTTTTCGAGTGACGACAGGCAAACTGTTCGCTGTCACTGTTTTGAATTCTGATCTGATTGCCGTAGCAGGTTCCGACAATGTCATTCGCGTCATTGATTGGCAGAAGGGGCAGATTGTTCGTCGGTTGGAGGGGCATACCGGAAGTGTGATTGCTTTAGATTCGCAAAGCGGACTGCTGTTTTCCGGCAGTTATGATGCAACGTTGCGTCGTTGGTCCATTGACGACATCGTTGCTGGTCGGCAAAGGATTGCGGGTACGGGACCGCGGGTTGAGTGAGAGTCGCTGCAAATGGCAGGGGAAGAATGCAGAACTGCCAAAACCATTAGGCACACGGAGGTGCCAGCGTGATTTGGAAGGCAAAACGAAATCGGTATCGTACTCGCGCCACCGGTACGGAAGTATTGAAGCGGCGAGCTTGCGGACCCGAGCACTTAGAACCCCGCAGAATGCTCGCGGCGGATCCAATCCACGTGGGCGTTGTCTATCTGGAAACAGATTATCTTGAAACCGATCAGGATGTCGGGAGCGATTCCAAAGGTGATCGTTTTATTCTTTCCTTCAATGGTGGTGTTGCTAACACCAAGCTGACAGAAGTCCGTATCCGGACCGACAAAGATGCCGATGGCCTAAGCATCGGTGATCCGATTTTTGACACTGCCGTCACGGGGCGAGGCAAAAGTGGTGCCCACGACTTTGAAATTGTGCGTGTCTTGACCCAGCATGGTCAGCAGGTCAACGCCACGGCGACGATTGAAGATGGTGGACAGGAATTGGTTCTGCGTCTGTCTGATTTTCGAACTGGTGATCGCCTTGAGTTCTCTGTTGATGTCGATGAGGTCCTACGCAACGCGACTGATCTGGCTGTGTTCAACGATAGTCTTGATGTGATTACTTCGGGGCAGGAGTTCCAAGATTCAATACTGGGTGTGACGCTGGAAGCACCCCATTATGAAACGAGCCAAGCGGATGCGATCTTCGTCAACGGTTACGGCGATCCTATTTCCGTGCATGGATTGAATTTGCCACCTGATCAGGGAGATGACATCGACAGTCGGCCTGACCGTTCTGCCGGTGCGATTCTGAGCCTTGTTCAAACTCCCAAGCCGATTGAAGTTTCCGGACACGTTTGGTTGGACAATGATCTTAGTGCCACTCGTGAATCCGGGGAAACGATGTTGCAGGGGGTCGAGATCACACCTGTCTCTTATACACATCTCCGAGCCCACGAGACCGAGGCTGATCTC
>CAJXTM010000795.1 GCA_913061385.1 uncultured Rhodopirellula sp.
GAGATCAGCCTCGGTCTCGTGGGCTCGGAGATGTGTATAAGAGACAGGTGTGATCATGGATTTTGCGGGCCGTTTGCAAGGCCCGCAACACAGGGCTGGTGATCAGCGTGTCGAATTCAAGTACTCGAATCCATTCAGCAAGATATTGAGCCTGAAGCCGTCCCACCGCAGTCAGAGATGGATCTTCGACTCGACTGTACGCTGGCTTGGCATTGTTCTGGCTTTCGGCGTGGCGAATCAGGTAGAGCAACATGTTCCAAAACCCCAACAGGTCAGCCCCTCGTTAGCCCAGCCTCTTTGTAGTCAAGACTACCACCATGCACGCACGACCCACTCAACTTGGATCATCTGATGCGGCGAACAAACCTGGTGCGGACGTAATCAATCATCATCCACTCAATGACAACAAGAATGACCGGCACCAGAAAGAGAACACACTGGGCAATTTTTTCATCCGTTAGCCAATTTTCACCGGCCCGATTCAACGCTGAAATGACAGCGAGCACCAACGACCCGTTCAAGTAAAGCAAAAAGCAGGTGAACAGTGCCGACCCGATCCCAATGGCGCATCCAGCCGTAACCACTCCTAGCTCATCGGTTGGTTGCTTATTCATACACTCGCATTCATCGGGAGAACCTGACTCAACACAATGGTCACAACAAGCCCAACCAATGCCAACACCATCAACAGCGGCGTCCAACTTCGCAGCGATTCACCTTCCGTCAATCCACCCATTTTGGTGAACACCCAGAATCCACTATCGTTCATCCAACTTCCCATCAGCGACCCGGTACCCACTGCAGTAGCAACATAGACCATATTGAAATCGGGTTTGGCGTCACCAATGATCGCCGACATCATTCCCGCCCCGACAATCATCGCAACAGTGCTACTTCCCTGTGCAACTTTCAAGACTGCGGCGATTCCCCAACCGAGCAGCAGCAGTGAAACACCAGATGCACCGGCATCGGAGAAGTAATCTTTAATCGAGTTGCTGATATGGGTGTCCTGCAGCATCGCTCCGAAAGCCCCGCCCGCAGCAGTGATCAGAATGATCACTCCACCGCTCATCAGCGACTCCTCGACATCTTCGCTAAGACTGCGCCACGACAGCGACCGAACGTATTTCAATGTCAACATCGATACAATTGCAGCCAGCATGAGGGCAAAGTTTGCGTTGCTCCACAACGACAAACTATTCGAAATTTCGCGTTTCGACGTATTCCAGTCGTGCTTTGCGATCACAGCAGGATAGGCGTCTTCAACCAGTGCGCGGTTCATTCTTCGGCGGTCAACCGGTTTCATTCGCAATTGATTTGCGGCCAGCTTCGACTTTGAGACATCGGACAGGGGAACCCCAAGAAACGCTCGCTCATCATAAAGATCATCATCCAGCAAAACATGATTCAGCAGATCAACCTGTCGTTCTTTCTGGGCAGGCGTTTGTGCTGGCGACATCAGTTCAGCACGCTCGTTATCAGAAAGTTGATCACTGCCGATCACACGTCCTGCGGGGGTATTTGGATCAGCATCGACAAACATTGTTGCCAACTGCCCAAAATCCTGAATATCCTCGACCATCAACTGTGCCTTGTCCTCGCGATCAGCCAACGTCATTGCCAGAGTTCCCGCTCCGATCAGAACAACGGGCAAGAGGACAGGTAATAACGACACCCACAGCGATGGTAATTGTTCCTCAGACAGAGCGCGGTGTTTTTCTTCTTTCGCGCCCAGCGGTCGCATCACCACTGGCATGATTCGGTCAGCGATGTACGAGTAAGTCAAACCGACAATCGCGGCAGGTATCGCGACCATCGTGCCAACCAGCATCATCATGCCAATATCAACACCCAGAATGGCAGAGACAAGCAGCGGGCCGGGTGTCGGCGGAACGAGTGTATGCGTGATTGCGCCACCGGTAGCAATGGCCATCAAGTACCGCAAATAGTTTTTATTGGTGCGTCGGTACAGGCTGCGGGCGAGTGGAACAAGCAGATAGAAAACAGTGTCAAAGAAAACCGGTATCGCAAGCACGAACCCGCTGAGCATCAAGCCAAGCGAAGCCTTCTTTTCTCCTGTGACATGAATCGCGCTGCGAACGATACGGTCAGCAGCACCGCTGTCAAGCATGCATTTCCCAATGATTGCCGCCATGGCAATCACGATTCCGATACCACCAGCCGCCCCGCCAAATCCCTGAACCACAGCTGCCATCCTGGCCCCCGCGTCTTCACCATCGACAAAACCAACACCCAGACTCACGATCAAAGCTGAAATGATCAGTGCCATGAACGCATTCAGCTTGAGTCCAATGATCATGCCAAGAACCGACACGATCCCAATCACCAACAACACGACGGGCGCATAACTGTTGGCTGAATCCCCACCACTGACTGATGTTGCGCTACTGGCAGTTGCCTGGGCCCTGACATCGCCGGAGAGATCCGTTGCATCAACCTTATTGGCAGTCTCGCTGGGTTCAACTGGTGGCGCGCCGATCACGGCGGGGTCACTGCCCGTCTGTTGAGCGACAGCATCGGGCTTCGCAGCTGCGTCAGGCTTCGCATTTTGTTGCGGCGATGCACAAACGGCGTTGTTACTGACCACCAATGGCAGCAGAGCTAAGCTGATAACAAGAAGGAAACTTCGCATCCTAAACCTCAAAAAGGGGCTTCAAAGACAATCGAAAAACCGCATCAGCCATCAGTTGCCCGGTTCCACCGGTCAACCCACGTGTTGCGTTTCAGAAACCGAATCCCGAACGCCGCAATCCATAACGAATTACGGCTCTAGTGCAGCGATCTGGTATGAAAGTTTAATCGTTCGGGCGGCCCGTGTGTGCCACCAACAAACGGTTTTCAAGCAACACCGCCAGAGCTGGTCCACCGGGAGCATCAGCAGGGAAACACCGGCCCCGAAAGCCAGCCGAAGCACCAGCCTGACGCCTAACGATTGAATTTAGGGGAAAGTCTTCTGAATCGCGGGCAAGGACGCTCGATTCAGGGCTCGATCTGCTGAATAGCAAACGGCGACTTCGATTCAGGACAATGGCGGCTGCCCCCCCTCTGACTCCGCCATCCGCTGCTTTCTCAAGCTAGCACTGACCTTCTCTAACAG
>CAJXTM010000796.1 GCA_913061385.1 uncultured Rhodopirellula sp.
CAGCCTCGGTCTCGTGGGCTCGGAGATGTGTATAAGAGACAGATGTTGGCTCACCTGGACGAAGCCTTGAACTTGATCGGCGATTCCTTCGATGCCAGCCAAAGTGTTGATCCAGGCGAACAGCTGCACACCGCTGCTGCTGCTCATGGCGGTCAAGTTGGCTTTGCAAATCATGAATTGACTCGGGTTGCAGGATCACTGATCGCAGCCTCCGAGGGGCATTTGCTTCCGCAGACTGCTTTTGTTCAATCTGCCGATCCTGTCACGCTGTTCATGGGACAAATAAGGTCTGGACTTCAGCAGACGGAACATGCGGCAGACGTTACTCTTCCTCAACCACCTCAACATGGCTCTGACCGAGCTAATCGTGCTCATTGCTTTCGGATTGAGCCGGTCGATGCCAGTGGCTATCGATGCAAAGATTGCCATCCATCGAAGCAACAGTATGGTGTTTGGTTGAAGTCGGTCGAAACTGTGAGTCGGTCTTTCCTCACCAAACCAGATGACGAAGGCGCGTCAATCAAGACGGTGCAAGATCGAGTGGTGCAAGATCGAGTGGTGCAAGATCAAGCAGTGCCTGTTTCTGTCGCACAGGCAATCGACCCCAGTCCGCTTCACATCGTTCTTGATGGAAAGCAGTTCGTGAGGGTATCGCCACCAGCCGTTGGTCAAGAACCAGCACCGCGCGACCTAGGCTTGTCTGCAACCGATGCGTTAGGCGTAACCCCAAGAGAAGTCACCGAACAAACACCACCGCAGGTTATGCGTTGCCGTAATGAGATGAGGTGGGGACCGCACTGGACACCGGGTTCGCGAGCCGAGAGTGACAGCTCGCAGTAAAAAAAGTCAAATCCCGATGGGATCAGCTAGGGAGATTCCGCTGATAGTGCGGCGTTTCCGAAGGGGGCAGGTCGACATCGTGCTCTTCCTGAAAGCGACGACGCTCGATCGCATCGGCGTAAAATCGTAGCCAAGTCTCATTGTCTTCGATGCATCGCCACTCTAGAAACTTGCCGGGCAATTCAACCTTCTTTTCGCAACAATGCAAGATGTCACGATAGATGACCATGTAGAGTTCGCGATCCGAGAGGTGATCCGTGAATCGGAGCACCACCTTCTGCGAGTAGAGTCGCCCGATAGTCTGTTTCAGAACCTGTGAAAGCGTTTCGCTGTCGAGTGAGTCGGGAGCAGGCAGTTCCAACGCAGGGGTAAACCAGTTGGCGATCGGTAATGCCGGGGCACGCTCCCAGGCCAAAATCGAAGCCAGATACTCGTTTTCGGTCCGAAGTGACATCCGTGTGGTGGACGGGTCATCAATCGACTCGTCTCGGTACGGTTCCAGTTCGTCTCGCAAGCGGGCATTGGCCAGCAGCAGGTCGACTTCGTCGATCGCCGGTCGGCTGGTCTCGCTTGTGTCCATGTTCGGGTGCCTCAGATGGGTTCTTTTGTTCACTTCAGGCGTATGAGGTCCTCCGTGCTTTGAGCCGGCGACCACGTGTGCCATCACAGAACCGATCCTATCCGTCTGAGTTGTCTTCTCAACGTGCATTTGAGTCAAAACAGGTGAATGCTCAGAAATTCGAAAGGTGGGCCATGTCCTGACCGTTACGAGCGGAAACGTTTATCAGTTTTTACAGAGTTTCCCGCACTGTGGCTGCAGGACGCCGTCCTGAATCAGGATGCATAACCTATGCAATCGGCTGGTTTTAACGGCAGTAGCATAAATGCATGCCGCGAAGTGAGTGATTCAGGACTTCGAATCAGATGCTTGCGGTTGTCCCGTCGTAGAGATCAGCGTGTTTTTGGACCATCTGAGCTACCGTGAAATCAGCTGCGATTCGGTTTCGAGCATTATGGCCAAGTCGCTTTGCCTCGGAAACATCGTCAAGAATTTCGTTGGTCTGGCGGGCGCAGTCAACCGTGTCGCCAAGCTTAACCAAACGCCCGGTCTGTTGGTCGATTACCAGATCACGGTTGCCTGGGATATCAGATGCGACGACGGGGATTCCTGCCTGCATCGCCTCGATGACCGAATTACTTTGCCCTTCATATTCACTGCCGATCCAGAATGCGTCCGCATGTGGCAACAGGTCCGTCACATCATCTCGCTGACCACAGAAGCGGGCATGCGTCGGAATCGTGACAGCATCTCGATGCCTGAGTAATTCTCCTTTTTGAGGACCGTCTCCAACAATCACCAGCGTGGTGTCTTCTCTCATTGTTCCAAGTAATTCAGCAGACCAGATAAGATCACGATATCTCTTTTGTGGCCAAAGGCGGCCTATCGCCATGATTAGTTTCCGTCTTGGATCAACGTCAAGGGCCGCGAAGGCATCCGCGCGAGAGCATGACGACGCTGATACGGGTTCAATGCCATTTGGAATCAACGTGAATTTTTCTTGTGCGATCCCATGGGAAGCATAGAAGTCTCGTACACCCGCGCTATTGGTCGTGATTGTTTCGGTAAACTTTGCCAGCCGTCGGTCGATTAGGAAATGAGCGGTAGTTTTCCATGGGTCCACACAACGTTCGCTGCCAATGATTCTTGGAACTTTGGCCATCCGCGCGGCTGCCCTGCCAAAACTGTTGGCAGCAAACAGCCAAGTGTGCACAACTTGAGGCTGAAGACGCGTGAGTTCACGACGTAACCGAAAAAGGGCGGAGGGGTCTGCTTTGAATCTTTTCCCGATTACTGTGACCGGGATTCCCGCGTCGCGAAGAGACTGGCTGCGTGGGCCATCTCGAGTCAATAAAATGACATGAACATCAAAGCGTTCGCGTGGTAGGTTTTCAGCAAGTAGGCAGAGTTGTTTTTCAGCACCGCCGCGATCCATGGTGGGGATCACCAGAGCAATTCGTTTGGTCATGAAACTGGCTCCGTGGACGGTGAGATTGGCGGTCGTTCACGGGCAAGCGTTTCAAGTAAACTCATATAAGACTGAACGCTATCAGTTTGTGGTCTTGAGCAAAGTAGATTGCGTCTTAATTCAGCAGCTCGATGACGCGCCAGATCCATGTCGTCCAGTACGCGCAGCACTGCCAAACGCGTCTGTTTTGCAGTTGAGGCGTCGAGCCAATTGATCAGATCATCGGCGTTTGACCTATCAGTGTCTTCGC
>CAJXTM010000797.1 GCA_913061385.1 uncultured Rhodopirellula sp.
GTCGTCGGCAGCGTCAGATGTGTATAAGAGACAGCCTCCACACTCTCACTTTCGGGGTCCATCATATCATCGACTGGCGTCACGATCAGTTCCCAGCTGTGCAACATGCCCCAACGTTCGCTGCGAGACCCACGCACAACGAGCTGCCAAACACCTTTGACACTCTTACCGTTGAAACTTGACAGACTTGGTTGTTTCTTCAAAGCCGCTTCAGGGATGAAACTTCCCTGGAAGGGCGGACGTGCTTTCGTGATCGGTGTTTGTGACTGATCGTCGAAGACCGTTCCATCAAAGTGGTCATCATGTCCGCCCACTTCAGTGAAAAGCTCGATTCGTTGCCCGTCTGGTCCTGTTAAGTAAGCATCCAGATAGGACGTGTGCGAGTGCGTAATCGAAAGACGCACATTCAAATCGCCAATAAGAAAATCTTCGAGCACTTCAATTTCGGAAATGACGGTTTTCTTTGGCGCTAACACTTCAGCATCGTTGTTCGAATAATTGCCGCCCACGAGAGCTTTGGCACTCAAGACTTCACTTGCCGTCAGCAAGCCATCACCATTGCCGTCATACGAGGCGAATTCAGCAATCTTCTCTGCCGTCCACTCGGTTGTGAATTCGACCATCGCGATCTGCTCGTCACGATTTTCATCGAGTTCGAAAAACCATCCGGGCAGCCCCTCACCAAGATCGCCAATTTCTTCTTGCAACTGCATCAGGTACGTATGGAGTTCTTCTCGTGAGAGCTCTCCATCTCGATCGATATCAATTTTCCCCGGCGGAAATCCGAGACTCACCGTCTCGTCTTTTTCCAACCGACCATTTCGATTTTTATCAAAACGTCCGAGCACGGTAGACGTCAAATAATATTCACGACCTCGACGCCACCACTGACTGTTGTCCTGTCGTTTCGGTTCTTGTCGTGTCACCGGCTTAATACCATTGCCAACCCTGCCAGCTTTACGGACCAATTCATCGGATGCACCGGAAAGCAAGCGGCGTCGGGCGTAGCGCTGTGCCAATTCGAGGCGACTCAGACGGTCGTCCTTGTTGAGATCCTCTTCAAATGGCTGGCGATGTGTCCAAACAGCTCGTTCGGATTCAGCATGGTCGATGTACCCGTCACGATTGCGATCCGAACGTCTCAGAGTCCGGTCAGCTTCATCCAGATCGGCTTGTATGTAGGGAAACTTGACGGCAGGCAAGCCAAACTCCGGCACAAGCTCGGTCTCAGGGTCCGGAACAAACGACTTCACCGTCGCCTCTGACTCCGGCGAAATGTACGCACCTGATACGCCATTCTGGAGCGCGAAATAGACTCTCGCTGCTTCCTGCCAACGCTCGATGTCGTAAGCACGGCCCATCGACATTCGACGAGATTTCGCGAGCCTTTCCAAGTAGGGCCGAGCCAGCGGTGTTATTTCTTCGGGATCAATCTCGCCGTTCTGGTTGCGATCAAGCTTCTCCAGCGATTCTCGCAAACCGGACTGGGCGACAAGAGCCCCCGACATGGCGATCGTTACAGCACCAAATGCCGCAGTCGCAAGGATCAAAAAACAGTTCTTTCGTCCAACCATTCGTCCAACCATGGGAATGCTCTCCAATTACCTTTAACGTCCAGTGGGTTTTGTCGACCGGGACGACGATGATGACGATGTGCTGCGACTGCTGCTGGAAGACGGACGACGACTTGATGACCCCTCTTCGCCCAGCATCACTTGCTGAAGTAATGTTTCGTAAACCAGACCGTTCGCAGGTGCCACCACTTCGATCGTCTGTTCACCCCGAAAATCGATCACTTTGACCAACCTTTCCACTTCTTCAAAGAGTTGGTCTGGAGCGGTCACGACCAATGAATTGCTTGGTTCGTGAACCGCAATCGTCATTTTGGGTTCAAGGTTTCGGGCCGGCGTTGATTTTTGAGGAGCAGCCCCCTTCTTGGACTTGCTATCCGCTTCGCGAGGGTCAGGCTTCTGCGGAGCACGTGGCTGTCCGGGTTGTTGCCCTGGCTGCCCAGTCTGTCCCGTCGTTGATGCGACCACTCTTCCTGCGAACGCCTCACGAATCACAGACGCCATTTCGGCTGCCTTGATGTTCGCTAATTCGATCACGTGCGATTGACCATAGGTCTTGATATCCGCCAAGCCATTACTGCGATCGATAATTTTGAGATAGGCTTCAACCTGTTCGACCTCAGAAGTTGAGCCCTGCACAATCAACCGATTCAAGCGAGTGTCTGCAACGACACTCATGGAAGTGCCCGCCGTCAGCGTCATCACGCCGTCGCGAGTCGTCAAAAAGCTTCCCAGCATGGAGCCAGAAGATGACAAGAAACCGTTTACCAACGAGCCGGCCTGTCCCTCCATGGCTGCCTCACCACCATCGAGCAAGTCAGCGAGGAAACGCAAGGCATCATCAGCTTTTGTGTATTGAAGATAAAAGACGACCGGAGGTGAGGGCATCGAATCCAGTGGCCCGGTAATGGCCCGCAAATGCTCCTCAAAACGATCCAATGCGGCAGGATCCTCTGACTGCAACATCAAACCACGAGGTGTCATTTGCAGTCGAATGGCAGAAGACTCATTCTGTGCCGCTGTCAGCATCTGCGAGTTGGTTGTATTCAACCTCGCATCAACCTTGCCCGGAACAGGAGTCTTAGGCTGATCAGAGTTGCCAGAGGGTTGTTCTAAGTTGCCAGAGGATGGTTCTAAGTTGTCTGAGGATGGTTCGGCGGCCGATTCTGCTCGCTCCTTTTTCGCCCTCTGTTCATTCGGATCGTTGACAATCCTTTCAAGGTTGGCGGCACCTGCATTCCCGAGAGAGCGATACCGAATCACCTCGTTATTGCCCCGCCAAAACTTGACGGCCGCATCGAGCAACTCGTCTGCATTCTCACCCTTCAACGGCAAGAATCGCAATCGATCCCCACTATCGAGACCTTGCACAGAGTCCAGTCCCTCAACGATTTTCTTGATCTGTTCCAAATCTGCTTTCTTGGCACGTACAAATAAACGCATGCTACCCGGATCTGCATCAATCCTTGGTGCTTCGGGATCAATATCATCCGGATCTGTCTCTTATACACATCTCCGAGCCCACGAGACCGAGGCTGATCTC
>CAJXTM010000798.1 GCA_913061385.1 uncultured Rhodopirellula sp.
CTGTCCAACAGGGCGAACGCAGGCTGAAGCTACTCGGCTTTCGAAAAGAAAATCTCGATAAACCACAATTGCTGGTGGGAGGGTTCCGCTCAAATATTGACAACTCGGTCCAACCATACGGACTGGTCATCCCTATCGGGTACGAAGGTACTGACACTCCTCATCGCACAGATGTTTGGTTACATGGGCGTGGCGACACGAAAACCGAAATCCCCTTCCTGCATGAACGGATGACAAGAGCAGGTCGCTACACACCGGCCAACACTATCGTCTTGCATCCGTTTGGCCGACACTGCAACGCATTCAAGTTCGCTGGCGAAACAGACGTGTATGAATCATTGGCCCACCTCAAAACAATAGCCGTGGTCGACGACCAACGCATATCTATACGAGGATTTTCGATGGGCGGAGCGGGCTGCTGGCATTTTGCAGTACACGACCCGGCCCAATGGTATGCAGCGAATCCCGGAGCAGGATTCGTGGATACCATTGTCTACCAAGGCTGGTCGGAAAAAACACCATATCCGATTGATACAACACGCCAGCAATTGATGAATTGGTACGACGTGCTGCCATGGGTCAGCAACCTCATCAACATACGTACGATCCCCTACAGCGGAGAGAAAGACAAACAGAAGCAAGCAGCCGACCGCGTGATTGCCAGAACCAAGACGCTGGGAATTAAGATCCCCTATATCATTGGCAAAAACATGGGGCACCGAATCGATGACGAGTCCTCAAAAATCATTGAAGCAAAATTGACCAACTGGGCGAAGCATCCAGCAGGCTTACCACAAACAAAACTTGACTTCACGACCTATACGTTGCGGTACAACAAAATCGGCTGGCTTACCATCAGCGGATTGGAATCACACTGGAAGCCGAGCCGCATACAGGGACAAATTCAAGAAGATGGATCGCTGATGATCAAAACCAGCGGTATTACTCAATTCGAAATCGACTTTCGCGATTCAGCTTGGCCCAAAAATGACCAGCGTGTGAAAGCCGAAATCGATGGACAAGTCTTGCACCTGGATGACTGGGGCAAAGCAGCCGGAATGCAATGCGATTTCGTAAAGGCAGACACCTGGAAAGTCGTGGAAAAAATCGACTCAACATTAAAAAAACGCCCGGGACTGCAAGGTCCGATTGACGATGCGTTCTGTAGCAAATTTCTGTTTGTCGCCCCCAGCCGCCCAGCCCAGCACGGGACAACACAACGGTGGATCAACAACGAATTCAAATACGCCAAGGAACGATGGAGTCGTTTGATGCGGGGAGACGTGAATGTCGTCCTCGATACAGAACTCACAGAAGAACAAATCAAGAACAACCATTTGGTTTGTTTTGGTGACTTCAACAGCAACCAATACCTGCGAAGCATTGCCGCCCGCTTACCCATCCGATGGACGAAGGACACCCTGGAAGTTGGTGACCAAAAATTTGAATCTGCCAAATGCGTGCCAGCGTTCTGCTACCCAAATCCTCGCAACCCTGAACGCTATGTTGTTGTGAACAGTGGCATGACCTACCGAGAGTTCTCGAATGTCAGCAATTCTCGCCAGATTCCAATGCTGCCAGATTGGGCCATCCTTGGTATCGATTCACAGAACGACGGAATTTTTGCAGGCGAGGTGGTCGCACAAGGATTTTTTGACGAAACCTGGTCGCTACCTGACGAACAGCCAGCACGCAAACCTTAATCACATTGACGCTGATTGAGACTGCAACTGGACAACCCGTGGCTTGTCGATTGAATCGCAACTGCCATCCATCCCCTAACGCCGCGCGATACGCTTCGCGATTGCTTCACGTGACAACGGCATGATCTCTGCTGCGCCACCCGGGTTAAACAACAGATCATCGCGACTTGGCTTAGTGTCAGTATTGTCGTACTGAACCAGATAAGCCCCAATCTGTACTCCACCCTCTTCATAAACAGGTGGCCAGAATTCTTCTCCGCGAATCGCCAGCGTTTTCGCTAACAGACGGGTTGCACGACCAGAAAAACCACTCAACACCATATCGAGTCTGCCGAGCGCCTCACGGAAGAGATAGAAAACGAGTGCTGTGTCTTTATTTTCACCGCCGGCGTACGACCATGTACCGTCGTCGTTCTCGTAATAAAAACCAGGATCCGGAGCATCTTCATTCTTGCTAAGCCGGAGACCTGCAGAGGCACCACCTGGCTTCGGATCGCTATCTCGATAACGCAAAAAGAAAGGACAGGAGCGTGCCGAAACATCATCGACATCATCCTCCGTCACGAATGGAGTGCAGCCGAATGCATCTGCAAACAGAAGCTCAACCACTGGGTTGCTCTTCACACTTCCAATACAAACCATTCCGCGGTCTCCCTGCGCATCGACAAAGCCATCAAAAACTTCAGTCGCTCTGCGACGAGCATCCTCCAATGAAACTTCGCCGGGACTCCACACCAACGATTGTTGAATCCGATCTGGCATCGGAACCACCAATTTTTTGCCGTCATCATCATCCGATGAACCCTGATGCTTCGCAGCCCCTCCCAAAGTTGAAACGCCGTTCAGCAGTTCCCCGAACAGGACCGCGTCGCTGGCAACCACCGTGGCGCTGTCAGGCGATTGGGTCGTCGGATTTTCACGCACCCCAAGCACGATCTCTATTTCACCGCGGCGGGCCAACAACTCCCAGAAATTCTCGGCGTTAACAGCAAAGAGAGCTCCCGGTAACTGATCTGCATTGGCATACCCGTGATCAATCAGATAATCACAAATGCGTGAGAGTGCATCCAGTGGGATGTATTTGGCCTCATTCTTGAGCAACGAAGCGACCTGATGCCGATCCAAACCGGTATGTTCGACGATCGACTTGATCGTGCCTGGACGTTTACGGCGATCAGGAGTATGACCGAGCAGTTCTGCCAAGCGGAATGCATATCTCATGGATAATATCGATTGCGAGGATAAGGCGAAAGTTACGGGGAGTGTATCACGGCTGAGAACCGACTGCGGGGCAAATCACCACACTGTCACTCGTATTCACGGACAAAATTGATCGACAAAGGTCATCTTGCCCACATTAGGTCTGTCTCTTATACACATCTCCGAGCCCACGAGACCGAGGCTGATCT
>CAJXTM010000799.1 GCA_913061385.1 uncultured Rhodopirellula sp.
GAGATCAGCCTCGGTCTCGTGGGCTCGGAGATGTGTATAAGAGACAGGAATACTACCAATTGCGTTCTGTTTTTGCCGCAGTCAAACGTGATGACAGGGTAATCAGCGACCCTGCACTCAAAGAGTATCAGGAACAGAAGCAGCGGTTAGGCGCCCAACGCGATGCACTGGATTACGCCATTGGGCGTCTTCTGGGAGATGGATTGAATCTTGCTGATGTAGTTGGTGGCGGTAATGGCTTCGGCACCGGCACGTACCGCAACGGTATCGACACCCGTTCAGCCAAAGTCCAAACACGTAACTTCGGCAAGCTTGGAAATGTAGTCACCAACAAATTCTCGATCTCTCCATTCGATTTTATCGATGGTGTTTTTGTTCCGGACGGCGAGGACGGTACCGCGAACATTCCTGTTAGTTCAACAGGCCTCACAGTGACCGGAATTCCCACGACATCAGGTAACGCGTGGGACATGATTCGCAACGGCCCTGTTGCCAGTCAGCACTCAAACGAGCTGGATGAGACGAATTTCACCAATCCGGGACATTCGCTTCTGGGTTTGCACGCCAACGCCGGAATCACGTTCGATCTGTCCGCAGTTCGATTGGCGACAAACTGGGGCAAAATGCGTCTACAAACACAACTTGGTTATTTCGGGGCCGATGATGGCTCGCATGCCGACGCGTGGATTTTTATCGACGGACAAAACGTTTACGAAAAGAGGCGTTTGAAACGTTCCATGGGTCTGCAAACCATCGATCTGCAAATTCCTCACTCCGCAAAATTCCTAACCTTCATTTCAACAGATGGCGGGAACGGATATGGGATGGACCAAATTGGGTTTGGCGACCCAAAACTTAGGTCCGCACGCAGTAACGTGATCAACATAACTGACGAACAACAACTTGCAAAACTGCGTTCGAAACGTGAGCGTCTGACGCACAGCCTGAAGCAACTAGGTTCTCCTCCCCGGTTTTATGGTCCCGTAGCTGAATCGACGACACCCGTGGTTCAATTGTTAGAACGCGGTGACGCTGAAGCACCGCAGGGCCCTCACCTTGCACCAGCGGCACCCTCGGCACTTGAAATGTTGGACCCACAACTTGGCACGCTCGAAACTCCCGAAGGAGAACGACGCGTTGCCTTGGCAAAATGGATCACCACAAAAGAAAATCCGCTTTCCGCTCGCGTGATCGCAAATCGTTTATGGCAATGGCACTTTGGGACCGGCCTCGTGAAAACATCAAGCGACTTCGGGGCAGGCGGCGAGGTGCCGTCGCACCCCGAACTGCTGGACTGGCTTGCAAACCGACTCATCCAACAGAAGTGGTCACTCAAAAGCCTGCACAGAGCGATTCTAATGAGTGACACTTACCAACAAAAGTCGAGCTATCAGCCTGGCAATCCAGCTCATGCCGTTGATGCTGACAACCGTCTACTTTGGCGTCAAAACCCACGCCGCATCGAAGCCGAAGCAATTCGGGATTCGGTTTTGTTTGTGAGTGGAAAACTGAACCTAAACCGTGGGGGGCCTGGATTCGAAGACTTTCTGTATCAAGATGCCTATGCCCCGATTTACACCTACATCACCGCGGATAGACCGGACCTCTGGCGACGCAGTATCTATCGGTACATCGTGCGGACAACACCGAACCGTTTCCTGACCACCCTTGATTGCCCCGATCCTGCGAACTTGACTGCGAGAAGGGAAACAACGACGACGCCCCTGCAATCACTGACCCTATTCAATAATGAATTCATGCTGCGTCAAGCATCCTACTTTGCAGAGCGTGTCGGCAAATTGACAACTAATAACCTCGCACAGCAGGTTAAACTCGCCTTTGAACTTGCCTATGCACGCCCACCGACCGAAGCCGAAACTCAACTTGCAATGAACCTCGTTGAGCAACAGGGGCTTTTCTCGCTTTGCCGATCATTGCTGAATTCAAATGAATTTCTATACGTTGACTGACATCGACATCTAAGGAGTCCAATCGGAATCGCGGGTCGCTCCCAACGAACGATACAACCACGAATGAGACCAGTCCAGCACTAAGAAACGAGTGCCACAGAATTCGCCTTGCTCCACTCGCTCGAAAAAAAATGTTTCCGGCAAAGATTCGGCCGCCGTTTACTTTTCACCAACAACCAACATGACACGTCACCCAAGTCCACAGCCGAATGCAAGCCTTGCAAGCAGAGGATCGATCGGATCGCGACGCGAGTTTTTAAAATCTGCAGGGGGAGGTTTTGGCGGACTGGCATTGTCAGCGATGCTGGACAGCGAAGCCGCAGGCAAGTCCCACCATCCAGCAAAGGCTAAGCGAGTTGTCCAAATTTTCTGCCCGGGTGGAATGAGCCAAGTTGATACGTTTGACTACAAACCAGAACTTCAAAAACGCGACGGCACCCCGTTCGACCCTGGGGGAGAAATGCAATTTTTTGCATCCAAGCCGGGCAACTGCCGTGGCAGTCATTGGAAATTTCGGCAGCATGGTGCATCGGGCCTCTGGATGAGCGACCTGTTTCCCAAGTTGTCGAAGTGCATCGACGAAATGGCCTTCGTTTACTCGATGCATAGTAAAACTGCGTTACACGGGCCCGCGTGTTTCATGATGAATACCGGGTTCACGCTGCCGGGGTTTCCCAGCATGGGATCATGGGTGACCTACGGATTGGGCAGCGAGGCAGAGAATCTGCCAGCCTTTGTGGTGCTTCCGGATCCCAGTGGTCTGCCACCTGGAGGAATCATCAACTGGGGCTCAGGCTTCCTGCCCGCCACGCACCAAGCCACCACGCTAGACACCTCTAATCCCGATCAACCGATTGCAGATTTATTTCCGCCCGCTGAATTCTCCCGGGCAAATCCGACCGCTGACCGCGATGGGCTCGCCTTTCTTCGCCGGCTGAATAAGATTCATCAACAGACACGTCTTGGAAACACAGAACTGGATGCCCGGATCAAAGCCTATGAACTAGCAGCACGACTTCAGCTTAGCGCACCCGAGGTGACCGAAATCTCGGATGAAACAGCACAAATAAGAATGCTTTACGGCGTGGACGATCCAGATACCTGTCTCTTATACACATCTGACGCTGCCGACGACTCCTTAC
>CAJXTM010000800.1 GCA_913061385.1 uncultured Rhodopirellula sp.
CCGGACCGCCAATGTCGAAGCCCGGCGCATCGTTCACTCCTGTAATCGTGATGGTACCAGTCAGGAATCCAGAAGCATCCACACCACCATTGGCCGTGCCACCATCATCCAACACACGCACTTGGAACGTTGAAGTACCAAACGTGTCCGCTGCCGGAGTGAACGTCAATTCTCCGTTGGCATCAATCGACGGACCAGAAGCAAACAATGAGGGAACACTGACGCTACTCACTTCATACGATGACACCACTTGCCGGGCAACCGATGTCACTTCGAAATCAAGCGTGTAAGTACTCGCCGGACCTGTCTGCTGGATATAGATCGTATAAGTCCCCGCACCCAGTGGACCACTGAATCCACTGCCGGTCACATTTCCGGCACGGGGAAGAATGTTTGATCCCCCAACATCAGAAGTTCCAAAAATCGTGCCACCAAGGAATGAGTTGTAATCCACATTCGGATTGTTCGCAAAATCGTTCGCGTTGTAAGGAAATGACGTACCTGTGTTGATTGCCAGAAAAGCAGCGTTGTCACCTGTCGGACCATTAGGATACGCATACGAATCTACGTACATACCGCTCCACTGAAAACCACTCTCAACAGTGAACGTAAACACGTCCATGTCGCCCGACACAAAAGCATTCGCTACATGTCCACTGACAAGATTCGAACCCGGTTGAGTTGAACCAAGCGGCGTTGGGTTGTTGTTGTCCGTAGAGAGCGGGTCAACAGCCCCGTTGGGACCTTCATCGTGCATCAACTGCGAACCGGGCCAAGTACCATCCTCGTACTGCCCAGGAACGAAATCCGTCGCAAAACCGACCACCGTCTGAACACCCGAATCCTCGAGAACCTCAACCGGACCGCCAATGTCGAAGCCCGGCGCATCGTTCACTCCTGTAATCGTGATGGTGAACGTCTGAGTGGTGGAGGTATCGACACCGCCACTATCAGTACCACCATCATCCTGAACTGCAAGTTCGAACGTCGACTCACCAAACACATCAGCCGCAATCTCATACGTTAGCACACCAGCATTCGAGACCGCCGGTAGCGTTGTGAACATACCAGGATGGCCGATACTCGAAACCGCATAAGTCAGAACAGACTGCAAGGCGGACTCTCCCGCACCTGCATCGAAACCGCTTATGAAACCTGCGACCGTTTGAGCCCCGGCATCCTCTTGGATCGTGGGTGGATCCGATGCAGAAAAGCCAGGAGCCTGATTAGGAAGCACGTCGATCGTGGCGGAGTCTACTGCAGAATTAAAGTTATCATCGTCAGGCGTGAACGTCACGTTCAAAGACTGCCCATTACCCACCCCCAACTGGACTCCAACCTGAGGGTTGTAAACAAAATTTCCGGCAACATCAGCCGCCGCATTTAATTGGGTGCCACTGAGCAAAGTTCCATGCGGGATTGCAACCGGATCATTCCATGTGATCACAGGATCAGCCTTGAGGACATTGATCTCAGCAGTTGCAGAAGCCTGGTTATAGCGTGTCGTTTCGGTGGGGTTGAACACCACACTCAAAAGCTGGTTCTCTCCGGACTCAAGTTCAATGCCAGCCGCAGGCGTATAGACAAAATTGCCGCCCACTCCACCGCCGACAGTGGCATTCAACTGACTTCCGCTGAGTGGCGTCCCATAGACAATGTCACTAGGATCAGGCCAAGTAAGCACGGGATCAGCCTTGACCACATCGATGACTACCGAATCAGGAACTGAGTTGTAGTTCTCACTTTCAGTCGGTGTAAAAACAACATTCAATGGTTGGTCCTCGCCAACATCTAGCAGTGCACCTGCCGCAGGCGTGTATTCAAAGGATCCTGGCAAGTCCCCGTCCGCTGTTGCGTTGAGTTGAGTTTCGCTAAGAAGTGTGCCATACGAAATATCTGCCGGATCAGCCCAGGAGATCGCTGGAGTCGCTTTAACAACATTGATCGATACACCTGTCGAGGCAATGTTGTAGTTCAGGCTTTCCGCTGGCGTGAAGGTAACATTCAAAACTTGATCATCCCCCGCATTGAGGATCGTGCCAGCAGCAGGCGCGTAAACAAAACTACCGGGCAAAGCATTCTGTTCCACTGCATCTAACTGGATCGCACTGAGCGGGGTCAGATAAACAATATCGGCGGGATTGCTCCAATTCAAAATCGGGTCGGCCTTAGCAACATCGATTTCCACGGTCGCGTCTGTTCTGCGAAACTGTCTCAATTCATTGGGCGTGAAGGTGGTAGAGAGGACCTGATTCTCACCGGCCTGCAGTACCGTCCCAGCAATTGGACTATAAACATAGCTGCCAAAAACCGGACCAGGATTTGGCTGTCCTCCATCATTGGCTGTTGCGTTCAGCTGAGTGTTCGTCAACGCAGTTCCGTAAACGATGGGTGCAGGTGTCGCCCAACCAATCACCACAGCGGGTGGTAACTCAAAGGCCCCGATATCCAACAGGTCATTCACCACGCGTACTGCCGGCCCACTTCGTTGATCGGTGGGCAAGAACTCAATCACGTTATTGTCTGAATCAACGTCGTACACGTCTTGCGGCAACTGCGTGCGATCACCTGCATCGACAGCGAAACTATTCACGAGCAAGGCATGCGTTTGGGTTGCTCCGCCATTGTCTGCCAACGTCGCCAAGCCTGGGTCAACCAACGGACCGGCACCACCACCAACGAGGTTACCGTTTGCATCAGCCAAAGGATCAGCACCACTGAACGAAGATTCCGCCAACGACGTCCCGTTATTGTCTCCGACAAGACTGTACAGCACCGTTAAATCATTGACAAAATCAAACGGAGCTAGAAAGTCGGCACCGATCGTGGCGGTGTTCGCAGCCACAATCGTGTTCACTAAAACCAAAGATTCACCGTTGTCATTCGAGAGCAAACCGATGCCTCCGCCAGAACTCGCTGCATTGAGTGTGACCGTGGAGTTTTCCATGACTACAGGGGTGTCTTGGCTGTAAACACCACCCCCCGAACCCGTCGCGGCATTACCCGACAGGGTGGAATTCAAGACGACCAGTGAGGACGCGGTGCCCATAGCCTGTCTCTTATACACATCTGACGCTGCCGACGACTCCTTACGTGTA
>CAJXTM010000801.1 GCA_913061385.1 uncultured Rhodopirellula sp.
GATGCAGAGACGCATGATGCAGAGACGCATGATGCAGAGACGCATGATGCAGAGACGCATGATGCAGAGATGAAAAAAACAAACACTGATATGGGGAGTGTTTGGGATCGTGCGCTTAGGGATAAGTGAACCCAACTCAAGATCCTTGCCGGTCAGAATGCCTATGCGACACCGATGTTGTTGCGGATGTCATTTGCCAGCGTCAGCAAGAAATGTTTTTCGAGTGAGTGGAACGGCACCGTTGGGTTGATGGTGGGTAACCGCTTATTCGACTGCGGACGTCTCAATCTTTAAGGAGATTGTGCTGCGAACGAGACCTGCGCGGCCTGTGATCTTGATCTAGGCACATCCACAAATCTTGGGAAACGCAGGTGTGTTTCCGTTCCGAGTGACGTCTTTTGCAGGCTCAGTAGCCGTTGCCCGTCGAGCGACGGATTTCTGACCGAAACCTCTCCTCAGGTTGGTCATTGGTCTGCTTGGCTTCGTTTCTGTGCTACGGCTCCGTTTCTGTGCTACGGCTCGTTTCAGCTGCGACGATTGGTTTTAGAGTTGTGTGGATGTTCCTAGAGTCCTGACAGCTGTTGGTTGTAATCGAACTGCAGGTCTGGATGGACTTTGTCAATTTCCTTGTTTATCTTCTTTAGTTGAGCTGCGTACATGTTCTTGCTGAGGCGACAGTTGCCAAAGCTAATTCGCATTTGCTTGATCCGTCGACAAAAGTGTATTCGTACTTGTAATTCGGTTTCTTTGTTACCCGAGAACCGCAGTGATTTGTTCATCCATCGAACCACCTTGCGAAGGGTTTTCTTGTGGATTCGCCCAGGTGTATTGAGGTGTTGATCGATGTCGGTGCATAGCTCGTTGGCATAAGCGAGTTCGTCTTCTGACTTCATTAATAAGTATGTCAGCAGTTCTTTGCTTTCGACTTTGAACTTGGCCATTCGAATACAAACGTCCAACAAATCGTCGTGATCCAATTTGAGCAGTTCTTTCTTCAGCTGGCTAATCGTGGCGGCTTTCATGGATGTCTCGTGATCTAACTTGCAATGAAGTAAGCGGCGAAGCGTATCCTTGTTCATTCGGCAACGAAACAGATCCTTGCCCAGATTAGTAGAATGCTTTTCCTCTACAAAAAAAGTAGCCGAGGTATACCGGCAGCGATCGTAGTGGTTTGTGTTCTGTGTGCGTAGGATTTTAGCGGGTTTGAAATGCGTCTTGCTAATGGTGCGACAGGTGCCGAAGTTCGAGAGATGCAACGCAAGCGAGGCGAGTGTTTGCAGGAGTCAATTTGTTGATCTGGTAATCGAGGTGCGTAATGATTTGTATGCCGACAGTACGAGTGGGACATCACTTGCATCAGTCACGATGCTAAATTGCCTTCTGGGAAAACTGGTCTGACAGGGGTAGGGTGTGGCCGTTGCTCTTGCTTACGTTTTCTAGTAGGGGAGACATTTCGCGGTCAAAATCTCGTTTGGCGGCGATGATTACAATGAGGAGTGGGAATGAAACGAGTGCCAAACGGCATGATGCGACGAACCAAGGTTTGCGATTTCGTAGTGGAGGTATTTCGGTCACCCAGCATAATAAAGGTGCAAATAGCATCGTAAATGCAGGTGTCTCCGAAATGTCACCAAAGAAATGACCAATGAACAATAGGCCGAACAAACTTACCACACCGATTCCCACGATCCCCGCCGGGAGGTAACGATTCGGGTTTTCAATGGTTACTCGTTTGGCAGCAAGTGTTGTCCCCATTCGTAGACCAGTTGAGACTGCCAGCAGTGTGGCCACGAAGGGAATTGCCGCGGCCCCCCCCTTGATGTAACCCGCCAACATAACAGCTACTCCACTGCACTGAATCGCAATGCACAGCGCGAGTGAAATGGAGATCCCCCCTCTACGCTTGGATAGCCATGATAGCAGGCTCCATACGAGTGCCAGTCCAAGCCCGCAAAACCCAATTGTGGTGATGACTCGCGAAGTGGGCCAATCATCTGAAACGCTTAGATAAACGGATCCGTGGAGCAGGATTCGCGGCGTGGCAAGCGATAGGATGATGCGCAATGACCACGCCGCTACGCGGGGGAAGCGATTGACTCCTGCAATCAGTTCAACAATGAGTACTGTGGGAATGACGATTAGCAACAACCGGTCGAGCCCGTTGCGAGGCGGCCAAGATAAGTTGAGGGCCAGTAGTGCGTTTCCGATCACAAGGCCGATGCTGATCCCAACTATGCAGGTCAAGTTCAAACGACGTTCGTTGATCGATCGGCTCATAGCCAGCATCATCATCACGACGACCACGCTGGTGGTCGCCGCAATCCCCATTGCCTTCCAATAGAGCCATGGATCGGGCATCAGCTATTTTCGAACGCCTTCGCAGTCAATCATGATCAATGCTTTGTCACCGATTGCTCCGATAGCATTTTTGTCGAAGCCGTAGTCGCTACGTTTAAGTGCCAACTCAGTCGAGAATGCGACGCGTTTTATATTCTTGAACGAATGTTCCTTGCCACCCATCAAAACGATTGTGATCCTGTTCGTCGTGCCGTGCATCGTAAAGTCACCCGTCACTTCATACCCACCAGCGATCGCTTTTGTCTTTGTTGTTTTGAACTCAATCGTGGGGTACTGTTTGGTATCGAAGTAATCCGGTTGTCGTAGGTGTTTGTCGCGGGCTTCGTTGGCAGTGTCGACGCTGTCGGCTTTGATCGTAAGAGAGAAGGTCGACTTGGTTGGATCCTCTCGGTCGATCGAAAATTTTCCGGCGACGTCATTGAAACGGCCATGAATCCAGCCGATATCGAGATGCCTCGCTTTAAAGCTGACGGACGAATGAACGAGATCGTAATCATACTCGTCTGCTGCAAGGCTGGGCGTGGCGGAGATGCATAGGATGGCAACGAATACGAGCATCTGGGTCGACGCTGGAAGGAATCGCATCATGATTGGGTTCCAAGGAGGGGTAGGAGCGGGGAATCTTCGCTCCCATATTACCACATGCAGATCAGTGGCGAGGCGGGTAATGCATGTCGTTGGTAATGCATGTCGTTGGTAATGCATGTCGTTGGTAATGCATGTCGTTGGTAATGCA
>CAJXTM010000802.1 GCA_913061385.1 uncultured Rhodopirellula sp.
ATGTGTATAAGAGACAGGTATGAATAATGACCGGTATTCCGAGCTCACCGCAGGCCCGCCAGATGGGATCAAATCGGGAATCATCCACTTTGATCAAAGAGCCATCAGGATTTCGATATTCAAGACCAAAACGCTTGAACAGTTTCAGCCCACTCACTCCATTCTTGACAGCCGCCTTTAGATGACTTGCAGTTCGTTCTGCAAAGCCATCACGATGACAGGCCCAGGTTGCCGGGTCCTGTTCTAAGCCATCGCCACGCCAGTCAACATTCGCAAAGATGACAAAACGGTCTTTGTACTTACTCCACAAGAATTTCGTGTGTTCTTCTAGACGTCCATTCAAACTTCCATCCAGCGATGTACAGACAGCAACCCGGTTTCGATCCATGACTGCAACGTAGTCATCGAGTGCCTGTTGACTGCTGCGCAGCTTATAGAAAAAGTGGGTATGCACATCGACGACAGGAAACGCGGCCTTGGTTCGAAGATGTTCTGCAACTTTCAACTGCAGTCGAGGCCGAAAGTTTTTCAACAACAAACCCCGTCCTTCCCGACCATCAAGAGGCTCTGTGATGGAAGGATTTTGGGCTACTGCCCCACTCCCAAGGATAAGAAACAGGCTCAGAATCGCTTGACCTTTCAATCGCAGCATATTCGCTACAATGTCCTTGGAGAACGCCTCAGTTTGGTCGCACCATTTCATTTTTGCATCGCAGAATAGGGTGACAATGGGTTTGTTCTTCGATTCAAAACACCGCAGGAATCAACAGCAGGCGTGAACACCGACTCACACGACCCTACCGAACACCAAACGCTGGGCGGCCAAACGACCAGCAAGAAACTGTCAATGGAGGCCACGACGCCACCAGCTGATGTTCCCGGATACCGCCTCACCCAGTTTCTAGGGGCAGGTGCGTTTGGGCAAGTTTGGGTTGGCCGCGACCTCAATACGGGTCGGGACGTGGCCGTCAAATTTTACCTGCACCGAGGTGGCGTCAATTGGTCCTTACTGAGCCGTGAAGTTAAGAACTTAGTGCAAATGTCGGCGGACCGATATGTGGTACAGGTGCTGGAAGTTGGCTGGGACGTCGATCCACCGTTCTACGTCATGGAACTCGTACGCGGTGGATCGCTTGAGGATCTGCTGAAAGCACGGCAAAATTTGCCGACAGATCAAGCTGTTGAGATGTTCCGCAAAATGTGCATTGGTCTGGATCACTGCCATTCTAAAGGCGTGCTGCACTGCGACTTGAAGCCAGCGAACATTCTGCTTGGTGACGAAGATGAACCGCGACTGGCAGACTTTGGTCAAAGTCGCCTGTCTAGCGATCAGACCCCCGCTTTGGGAACCCTGTTCTACATGGCCCCAGAACAAGCGGACCTGTCTTCGACGCCGGATGTGCGGTGGGATGTGTATGCAATGGGTGCCATTCTGTATCGAATATTGACTGGAAAAGCTCCTCACCGAGACGACTCTTTTGTGCAGCAACTTGACACTGCAGGTTCTCTTAAAAAGCGTCTGCAGCGGTACCGCGAATCGATCGTCTCCAGCCCTCCCCCCGAGGATCACCTAGAATGCCCAGGAGTGGACCGCGCCTTGGGCCGAATCGTTTCAAAGTGTCTGCAAGCAAATCCTGACCACCGCTACTCCAACGTGCAGCAGATTCTCCAAGACCTTACACGACGTGACACCTCACGTGCTAAGCGACCACTGATGTTACTGGGAATTGTGGGTCCCCTTCTAGTACTCTTGGCTACCTGTTTCTTTGGGGCTCGCAGCATAATCGAGGCTCGCAAAAGCACACTCATCGCGCTCCGTACCGAAGCAAAGGGAAGCAACGAGCTTGCTGCGACATTTGCCGCCAGAACACTTGAAAATGAAATTGGTCGATATTTCCAAGTCACAAAAGACGAAGCGAACCGACCCGAGTTCATCCAACAGTTGAGAAAGACACTGGAAACAGAAACTCTACTCGCCGCCCTCGAAGAGATCGCCGACATGGGCACATCTTCTGAGACACACGACCCGACAGCGGCGCGTGCCAGACTACTAGAGATGCCGGAGCAAAATGACCTTGATGCTCTGCTGCAAAAGCAATTGAGCCGCTACACGGGTGCTGCATTCAACTCTCGTCACCCCAGACTTGCAACCATGTTTGTCACTGACACGAACGGCACGATTCTTGGGATCGCGTATCAGACCCCTGTCACTCGGGAAGAGAACAGCGCGGGTAAAAACTTCAGCTACCGAACCTACTTCCATGGTGGTCGCGTCGACAAACCAAAAGTAACGGCGAACATTCGCGAATCGAAACCGATCACTTCAACTCATCTCTCAGCAGCGTTCCCAAGTACGGCAACCAGACTGTGGAAAGTTGCGATCAGTACTCCAATCTATCTCTCCGAGGATCATTCCAGAGCAGATGCAATTTTTGTCACTACGGTGAATCTCGGCGACTTTGAGTTATTGCAAAACAAAGGGGCATCTGACCAGGTCGCTGTTTTGTTGGAAGCACGCGAGGGCAGTGCGCAAGGCACGATTCTTCAACACCCGCTGATGGATACCAGGCGGAAGGCAGGAGTCAAATCGGAGGGTCAGAGATACCAAATTTCGCCGGATCTGATGCAACGCTTATTCACTGGCAGTGATATTGATTATAAAGACCCACTGGCGACCGCCAAAGACGGATCCTATTACGAGGGGCCGTGGATCGCAGCGGTGCAACCGGTGACACTGCCGCTTGATGACACTGACCCGATCGACCAGAGAACTCAGTCTCGACTACCAGATCCGCCAGATCCCCCAACCGATGTGCCTGATGGATCCGTCACTGAAATAGACGAACAGGCGACCGACCTGCTGGTTCTGGTCCAATACCGACTTAAGAAAGTAAATGCACCCGTCGTTGAAATGCAAAATGCGTTGCTTCGCGAAGGAGTGGCCGCGATCATTTCGATCCTCGCTGTTACTTTGACACTCTGGTTTTTTGTTCAGCGCGTTGGCAAACCTCAACGAAACCGCCGCGGATCAAGCGGCAATGACAGCCACAATAAAACCTGTCTCTTATACACATCTCCGAGCCCACGAGACCGA
>CAJXTM010000803.1 GCA_913061385.1 uncultured Rhodopirellula sp.
ATCTACACGTAAGGAGTCGTCGGCAGCGTCAGATGTGTATAAGAGACAGCATTGGGGGCGTTGCTGGCTGGGCTGGTTGTCTTGGTTTTTCTTCGTAACTTACGACTTACCGCGATTGTGTTGGTGGCCATCCCGATCGCAATCATCGCATCTTTCCTGGTAATGTTTTTTACGGGTGACTCAATCAATGCCATGACACTTGGTGGTTTGGCATTGGCAATCGGTATTTTGGTTGATCAATCCATCGTGGTCCTTGAGAACATTGTCCGACACGCACATATGGGTAAAGAACCACTTGATGCGGCAGTTGATGGAACTTCTGAAGTGTTGGGACCCATTCTCGTTTCAACGTTGACATTCGCGGTTGTTTTTCTGCCGGTTGTTTTTCTGTCTGGACTGACTCGGTTTCTGTTTGAACCGTTGGCGATCGCAGCAGTGGTGGCGATTTTCGCCTCGTTCCTGTTGTCCATTACTTTGGTACCCGCTTATTGCGCTTATCTGCTTCCTCGTCAGGAAGTTCTTACTGAGGATGACGACGGGAAAAACGGTGGCTGGTTCGGAAACTTGCTGGTAAGGGCGATTGCAGCACGTTGGCTTGTGGTCGGTGCTTCGGTCGCGGTATTCGTGGTTGCAGTGCTGATCAGCATGCGTCAGGGGCAGGAGTTGTTCCCCGCAGTTGATAGTGGTCAGATCACGATGTACGTACGGTTGCCTTCCGGAACACGGATCGAAGAAACCGAAAAAGTGATGAAAGAGATCGAAGCGACCATCATCGATCAGATTGGTGAGCCTGATCCCGCCTTTGCCCTTGATCCGAATACGCAGGAACATCCAGACTCAGCTTTGCAGTTGCTGATTTCCAATATCGGGGTGTTGATGGATTGGCCGGCTGCCTACACGCCGAATACTGGCCCCATGGACGCATTCATGCTGGTGCAATTGAAGAATCGATCGGCAACACGTGAAGCTGACAGTTACGTGATTGACCTTCGCAAAACACTGGCTAAGAAGTTTCCGAATGTCGAGATCTCATTCGATACCGGAGGGATGCTGACCGCTGCATTGAATATGGGCGAGCCTGCTCCGATTCATTTCCAAGTGCAATGCAGTGATCTCGAAAAGGCACAAAGGATCGCGACTATCATTAGGGATACCGCTGATAAGGTTCCCGGTGCTACAGATGTTCGGATTGCACAACGAATTGACTATCCAGCACTCGAAGTTGAGATGGATCGTGAACTTGCCGCCCGGATGCAAATCACTCCAAAGGATGTGATGACGAATCTTGTGGCGGCGACCAACAGTACGATCAACTTTGAACCCACCTTCTGGATCGATAAAAACAAGGGCAATCACTATTTCTTCGGCGTCCAATATCGCGAAGAAGACCTGAATAGCCTGCAAACCATTCGTGATATCCCTGTGATGGGAGGTGATCATGCAATGAGACGACTCGGCAGTGTCGCCGAGATCAAACACACCGAGGGTCCGGCTGTCGTTCATCACCGCAATATCTCTCGTGTCACTGATGTCTACGCAGGAGTCTTGCCCGGTTACGACGTGGGACGGGTTGTCACAGAAATTGAACGTCGCCTGGAGGCGGATGATCGATTGGGCGTGACATTGGGCGTCGATGATCGTGGGCCGATTGCCAACTTGGGGGCCGACGAGTTTGCCGGGACAAGCTACCGAATGATGGGAGAAGTCAAGCTGATGCGAGACTCGTTCTCGCAATTGAGTATTGGCTTGGTCATCGCCACCTTACTGGTTTATCTGGTGATGGTTGTTCAGTTCCGTAGTTTCACCGATCCGTTGATTGTTCTGTTGACGGTTCCGCTGGGGTATGTAGGTGTCGTGCTGCTGTTGTTTGCTACTAACACCCATTTGTCTGTTCCTGCCCTGATGGGCATTGTGATGATGATCGGAATCGTGGTGGAGTATTCCATTGTGCTGGTGGACTTTGCGAACCGGCGTATGGCTGATGGGAAATCACCCACTGATGCGGTCATTGATGCTGCTCGGATTCGTCTGCGGCCCATTTTGATGACTTCCTTAACCACTTGGCTTGCGTTGTTACCGATGGCGATTGGTTTTGGTGGCAGTGGTACAAACGCACCGCTCGCAAGAGCGATTATCGGTGGCGTGATCGGAGCAACCGTTCTGTCTCTGGTGGTGGTGCCCTGTTTGTATGTGTTAATGAAACGAAATCCCGTTGCTTCGACGGTTGAATCTTCCGCTACGACCGCGATCTGAAATGCCCATTTGGAAAAGAATTGAGATGAGCTCTATCATTCGAACTTCGTGTGTCACTCTGGTCAGTTTGCTGTGGCTTTGTCCTATTGCAACTGCCCAAGATCCGGAAATGAAGACCGTTCAGCTTCCGATTACCCTTGAGGGTGATCAGAGAACTGAGTTGCGTGCACGGATCGAAGGCTATGTCGCAATCGTTCATGGTGACATCGGCGAACGAGTGACTAAGGGAACAGTGCTGGTCACGTTGGATGCACCCGAGTTAGAAGCAACGGTTCAGCGGAGGCAGCGGATGCTTTCTCAGGCAGAAGCCCACCTCAGCGTCAGCGAAGGCATGATTGAGATCGCAAAAGCAAAGCTTAGCCAGACTCAATCTGCCCGCCAAGAACAACAGGCGTTGTTGAATTTGAAAGTGAGCATTCGTGACCGCTATAACGTTTTGGTGAACGGTGGAGCTGTGCAAAGAGAGATGCTTGACGAAGCAGTTTTTGCCGTCAGTGCCGTTACCGCGGCGATTGGAAAAGCTGACGCCGATATTGCAGCAGCTCAAGCCGATGTCGGTGCGGCGGTTAACGAGGCGGAGTACGCAATGGCGGGAATTGAAGTTGCCAAGGCGGAACTCAGCCATGCTGTTGCCCAGGAGCAACTGCGTCAGATCAAGGCTCCCTTCGATGGAATCATCACGGAACGATCTGTTGATCCGGGCCAGCTGGTCAGCCCTCGACATGTTAATGGAAAACCATTACTTGTGGTTGAGCATGTGGATGTGATGCGGGGCGTGTTGACAGTGCCCTGTCTCTTATACACATCTCCGAGCCCACGAGACCGAGGCTGATCTCGT
>CAJXTM010000804.1 GCA_913061385.1 uncultured Rhodopirellula sp.
CGAGATCAGCCTCGGTCTCGTGGGCTCGGAGATGTGTATAAGAGACAGCCCTACAGCAGGAAGAATTTCAAGTGGACCGATGCAAACATTCCCCCTTATGAACTTGAGTGGCTTCGCGCCGACCTGTCCAAAACTCAGCTTCCAACCATTGTGTTGGCCCACCAACGACTCGACACCAACGATAATCATGGCGTAAGAAACGCAGGTGCTGTCCGAAAAGTATTGGAAAGTAGCGGCAAGGTTCACGCTGTCTTTCAAGGACACAGTCACAAGAATGATTACAAGGACATGAATGGAATCCACTACTGCACCATGGTTGCAATGGTCGAAGGCAGAGGTGTTGAAAACAACGGATTCTCTCTGGTCCAAGTCAAACCCGACTCGACGATCGAGGTGGAAGGTTTCGTAAAGCAAAACAATTACCAATGGACTCACGGAAAGACATGAACAAAGGTGACTCATCCTCTGACACACGTGTAGCCAATCTTCTGCAACAGGTTGAGCAAGCGTCCCACAATGACGAACTGATAGACATTCTGGCCCGTGGCCAGAACATCCGAGTTGAGAGGATTGTTTCCAGGGGTCACACTAGCGACGCACACATCTGGTATGACGATCCACAAGCCGAGTGGGTCACAGTCCTCAGTGGTGAAGCCAGACTTCGCTTTTTGGTGGACGATAAAGTTGTCCACCTGGGTCGCGGCGACCACATTACGATAGCACCACACGAAAAACACCGAGTTGATTGGACAACGCCAAAGGAACAGACAATTTGGCTCGCCATCTACTTTTCACCCTCGCCCTCCATTGAACCATGAATTCTCCGGAATCGCTCGAATCCCGTTTTCTGAAACAAACCTTCCCCAACGGCTACCAGTTTGTTGATGGAGTGGCCATGCACGCCGAAAACGGCGATCGTTTTCTGATTCCCCCTGACATAATCAAAAAGTACATCACGAGTGACCAATTCGTAGAACTGCGACTCGACTCACCTCGCTTTTCAGTGCACGAGGATTCGCTAGAAAAATGTTATTGTGAATCATGCGAAGGAGAAGCCAGCAAACCAATCTTGAGGCATGAAAACCCCGCATCCCTTGTCAGTATTCCACCTCAAAACGTGCCATCGCGCGGCTGGGGCGAAGATTTCTGGGTTCGCATCACCGATCGTGTGGGCCAGCACTTCGTTGGACAGGTAGACAACCCACTTTATGAAGCAAGACTGCACGGAATCAAACAGGGTGATGAAGTCCTTTTTCACGCTGATCACATGCTGGCCATCCACGACATCCACCGTCAGGAGTTGGTGCTGTCGATGGAAGCCGAAGACCTGAAGAAACTAGCCGAATGGCTTGGCTCTCAACAGCAGTGAAGCGTTCGGATCCAAACCCGTAGTGCGATGACAAAACAGATCGCATCGAGGCCACAGAGCACTGCAAAGACACAGAGCACTGCAAGCCGATTTCAGCGATCTCGAGACGTATCCGGCATCGAAAATCTCGCCTCAGTTTGGCGACAGAGTCTTGCTTTCATAGAGTTGATTTTTCTGCATGGGATCAGCCCCCACCGACTTTCTCCAGCGTTTCAATTTCGTGAGCAAAGTCGCTGTCAATTCTGGATGCTGTTGAACGAGGTTCTTGGATTCACCGATATCCATTGCAAGATTGAACAATTGCAATTCACCTGTTTCAAAATTTTCGATCAGCTTCCAATCACCATCGCGAATCACACCGGATGGAAAACTCTGGGGATGCTGATTGTAATGAGGGTAGTGCCAATAGATGGCGTCTCGCTCAAAGTCTCCACTTTCAGTTAGCAATGGCATCAAGCTCATACCATCCATGTGCTGAAATGGTCTCGGTTTGATTCCCGTCGCTTGGAGGATCGTCGGGTAAAAATCATTACTAATCATCGGCTCTTCACAGACACTGCCTGGCTTGATGTGCCCCGGCCACTGCATCAATACTGGAACTCGAATACCACCCTCAAAGTTTGAGCCTTTATTCGCACGCAGTGGCGAGTTGCTTGTTGCCTTGGCAAACCCGCCATTGTCGCTGGTGAAAATGACCAGCGTGTTTTGTTCCAAATTTAGCCGTCGAAGCGTCCTCATGACTCGACCCACACTATCATCAACGCTCTCGACCATAGCAGCGTAATCTGGCTTTCCTTGTCGCTGCCCGGCAGGCGTCTTCTCATAATCCGTAACCTTCTCAGGCTTGCCTTGCAAAGGTGAATGCACTGCATAATGCGACAACATTAGAAAGAACGGTGATTCCTTGCTGGAAACAATGAACTTCTCTGCCTCTTCGGCCAAACGGTCAACAAGATAATCACCATCCTTCCCATCCAAAGGACTTTGCTTCTGCAACACCTGCCCTGTCGTTGGAATCTTCCATCTCCCTTCGAAGGGGTAGAAGTAACTTCCTGGTGCGCCATAATCACGCCCTGCGACATTCACATCAAACCCCTGATGCTCTGGATAATAGTAGGTCTCTGTTCCCAGATGCCATTTCCCCATGAACGCGGTACGATACCCCGCTTCACGCATCGTCTCGGCAATCGTGATTTCTTCTAAAGCGAGATTTGATACATACCGTGCCTCACGCATACGATTCTTGCGGGCATTCCAGCGTCCAGACGGCAGCCATTGGGTCAACAGCAACCTCGCCGGGTACTTACCACTTAATATCGCAGCTCGTGTGGGTGAGCAAACGTTGCAAGCAGCGTAACCATCAGTGAATTTCACACCGTCTTTGGCAAGAGCGTCAATGTTGGGTGTTTTGTAGTAGTCACTGCCGTAACACCCCAAGTCACTCCAACCCAGATCGTCAATCAGAATCAGAACAACATTGGTCCCCGGCACCGAATGAGCCTCGGTCTCCAGTCGCTTCTCATCAGCCAGAACAAGGTCGAAGGCAAAAGATAAATAAGCGTAAAACGACAGCAGCAAAACACGGCTCATCATGGTCAATCATCCAACGCATAAAAATTAAAAAACCTGTGGTTTTTGCACGACTTCCAAGCGATACCCGAAATCGCGAATCGCAAATTCGACAATCAGTGCCACCCCAACAGCAGAC
>CAJXTM010000805.1 GCA_913061385.1 uncultured Rhodopirellula sp.
CGAGATCAGCCTCGGTCTCGTGGGCTCGGAGATGTGTATAAGAGACAGGCGTCATGGAGGGGATCACGTTTGCGCTTCGTGACAGCCTCGACATCATCCAGTCTCTTGATGTTCCCGTACGTCAGATTCGGGCTTCCGGTGGTGGCAGCAAGAATCCCCTCTGGCGTCAGATGCAGGCCGATGTCTTTGGAAAAAAAATTACCACGCTAGAAGTTGAACAGGGATCAGCATTCGGGGTTGCACTACTTGCAGCTGTCGGCGACGGAGCATACAGGTCCGTTGAATCTGCATGCAAAGCAACCATCAAAGTCGCGGACGAAACCCCCGCAAACCGAGTTGCTGTAAAACAGTACAACCAACTGTTTCCGATTTATCGTGACTTGTATGATCAGCTAAAAGGATCGATGACGAAAATTGCGGACTACCAGAAGTCACAGAACTGACAACAAGCCACAAAGCTTGTTTCAAATGATTCACGAAAGATAAGCTCGCCTCTATAGGATCAACGAGTTCCTCTCTCCACCACGTACCGGAAACACCTGAAATGCAACGTTTCATTGCGATCATTTTGACTGCCACTCTTATCGCGACACTATCGACCAGCGTGAGAGCAGAGGAAAAGCTGAAAGCACTTATCATTGATGGTCAAAACAATCATGGTGCATGGCCCAAGACGACCGCCATGATGAAAAAATACCTGGAGGACTCCGGTCGCTTCACTGTCGATGTTGAACGAACTCAGTACACATGGAAAGGTGGAGCACTACTAAAAGAGTTCCCGCTGAATGACGGAAAGCCACACGAGGATCTGCCCCAGCCGAAACCTGACCCTGACTTCAAACCGAAGTTTGATAACTACGATGTCGTGATCAACAACTTTGGCTGGAATGCGGCTCCATGGCCTGATGCAACCAACCAAGCTTTCGACGACTTCGTGCGTAATGGTGGCGGTCTAGTCATCGTTCACGCAGCTGACAACTCATTCGGTGACTGGCAAGCCTACAACAAGATGATTGGTCTTGGCGGATGGGGTGGCCGAAACGAAAAATCAGGGCCCTACGTCTACATCGATGACGCCGGCAAAACCGTTCGTGACACAACACCGGGTAATGGTGGTTCACATGGCCCGCAACATGAGTTCAAAATTGTGATTCGCGATCCCGAGCATCCCATCACAAAGGGACTTCCACGAACTTGGCTTCACGCCAAAGACGAACTCTATCAACAACTTCGTGGCCCAGCAGATAACATGACCATTCTGGCGACAGCTTTCGCAGACAAGAGCCTCAAGGGAACAGGCCGAAATGAACCGATGATGATGACCATCGAATACGGCAAAGGCCGCGTTTACCATACACCGATGGGACATGCTGACTACTCAGTCCAATGCGTTGGATTCATCACCACTTTGCTGCGGGGCGCCGAATGGGCTGCGACAGGAAAAGTCACCCTCACTGAGGTGCCTGGTGATTTTCCAACGAGCCAAAAGCCAAGCACACGCGATTTCAACTAACTGCTCGTCACTCGGCAGCCCCACCAAGTTCATTGTCTGGGCGAATTCACAGCCCTCGTCTCAATCGCCGTCAAAACGCTGTTTCTTGGTCGCGGCCATCATAGGACCACCTCGAGTTTGCGAATGATCGTACTGCTATCGCTGTAGCACGTTAACAAAGGGAGGCCGCCAACTTGGTGCCAAAGTAGCATCATCAACACTTACCCCCGCCTCAACTTCACCGCGGTGGTTGAGAAGCGGATGATCTGGCATGGCTTCCAATCCTGCAAGAGGAATGAAGCGCACCCGACCGTCTTCGTAAAGAATATTGATGCCAGTAGCGTTGTGCCCCACAACCTTGCCGTGCTGCGTTGAATCAGTGATTCCCGACAGTGGAGCGTCGGACATAATGGCGAACGAAGCACGTGCCTCAAACCGCGGTGACTTTAGCCTGTCCTCCTCCATGACACCGAGGTTGTATGCGTAGTGACCACCGGCAAATTGTTGAATCTGCCGCAACTGGTCGACCGGAGCGACATGAAGATCGTCGAGAGAGGGAACACTCGCCAGATCAGTCAAAGTAGCCTCCATGCTTGGGGGTTGATCGAGCGAAGGGCACCACCGAATACCTGGATCTGTTAACAAGCCAGCTTCGTTCAAGCGGATCATGAACACACCGGCAAAAGCTTCACGACCTGTCTCCGCGACCGCAGGCATACGTTCCTGCGGACTGTGACTGACGTACTGAGTGATCGCTGTCCCAAACTGACGCAATCGATCCTGGCACGCTACTTTCCGAGCCTCCAATCGACCTGCCGCCAGAGCAGGAATAATCACCGTCAGCATCACGATCGCTGCGGCCGCTGCACCCAACCAATCGGTCCATCCGTACCCGCGACTGCGTATGGTGTCGATACTGGGCTGGAGCTTGGGCAGATCCACAAGATCATGCTTGTCGCGATGCTTGGCCACGGTTGAAGCTTTGGCGTGTTCAGACGCACCAAGCGGTGGACTGCTACCGCTTGCATTGGGCATTGGTGGAAGCGACGCGAGTGTTCTGGCAATCAGGTCCTGCGGTGGAGGTTCAGGTGGCTCATAAAACTCCTCGAGAGGCCTGAGTGACCGCTCGATTTCATCAAGTTCTCTGCGTGCCTCTGGATCGTCTTCCAACCATTGCGCGACTCTCCGCATCTCATGCGGTTCAAGAGCGCCGAGCAGGTAACCGATTAGGTCTTCGTGCATCACCAGAGGATCAACGCGTGGAGTTAAGAATTCGCATGCCAAGGAAAAAACCGCAGCAATTTTGCAACAGCTCTTTCTATGCACCCAAGTCGCCTTGGGTTCATCATTTCCCCAGAAATCGGCGACTACTCGTCCATCTCGTGCCGAGTTTCGTCCCAAAGCAGACCCAGACGCTGCACCGCTGCGTGCAATCTACTTTTAACGGTTCCGACGGGAATCCCGAGAGCATCGGCTGCTTCGCGGTACTTCAGGCCTTGGTAATAAACCAGATGAATGACCTGCTGCATCGACGCTGTCTCTTATACACATCTGACGCTGCCGACGACTCCTTACGTGTAGA
>CAJXTM010000806.1 GCA_913061385.1 uncultured Rhodopirellula sp.
TGGGCTCGGAGATGTGTATAAGAGACAGGGTCCAGATATAATCTTCATCGCTCCACGAAATTGGCAGGCTAACGTCCTCAGCCACCCCACGCCCGTTAACCCCATGAAAGCGATTCCACTGGTCCGCGCCGAACAACGTTTTCGGCATCAAAAAACTCTGTCCAAATCCACACAAGAACAAAAAAAGACATGTGCAAATATTTTTCATGATTTGATCCCACGGGCGCAGACGAAGACGTAAGTTCGCAAACTAAAACAAAAGCAAGGTTCTCTTTGGCTTCATACCCTAAAAACCTCCGAGGCGGATATTGTAGATCAACAGGGCAGGCGATGTTGCGCAGTAGCCACAATCTTTTCCCCCACTTCTAAGCGGCACACAAGTCGCGTCACAAACAGCACTTACCGTTTGCACTCAAAACTTCCGAACGTAACGAAAACACCGTCATGCGGCATTGGGGTGTTCCTTTCCCCGCAGTCACGCTACACGCAATTCCAAGCAACATTACGAAAGAAACCTAACCGCTCGTATTCATGCGTTCCCGCAGGAAAGGCTTTCAAAGGCCCCCCAGACTGCGGCCTTTCGAAAAGCAAACAAAATCCCGACAAGTCCATGGTACCGACGAATCGCCTCGGGTTCACACCGGCTCGGATTTGACTTTTCGCGAAGCAAAACTTCCACGTAAAACCTACCCCCAAAGGGGCAGCCGATGTGCATGGTCACATTCAATGACACTTGCCTGATCGCACTGCCTGCACAACCTCCTCAACACCCAGCATTCCCTGTGCTGGATCTGAGACGCATCAATACAGCAGAATTGCTACGTCACTCGCGAGCACCGTTGTCGATAATTGGGCCCACACCGCGAGTTCAACTGGCGTTTGCGAGCCAACAACCTGTGCATCTCCGACCGCGAGCAATCGCTCAGCATCTGCAGGGGTTTCGCTATATCGTTTGCGAAGTTGTTGTATCAGCTTTAAACAAGACGCTCGCTCATTATCCGACGCGTCGCGACAAACAAGCAGCTTGAACAAATGGTTGATCCGTTCGTTGTCTTTTTCACTGCTTGTCAGCAACACGGCAGCCAAACCTCGCCCCATTTCCACGCGTTGCGTTTCGTTCAACATCCCTAACGACTGTAAAGGCGTGTTGGTTCGCGATCGACGCACACAACTGGACTCACGATCAGGGGCATCAAACAGGGTCATCATCGGGTGTGGACTCGTGCGTTTCCAATAGACATACAGACTCCGCCGGTACAGCAGTGATCCACGGTCTGCCACGTAATTTTTTGTATTGCTTCCGGGATGGGCCAGCGCCAACCACATTCCTGTGGGTTGGTATGGCTTAACACCTTCTCCACCCATGTGCCCATCCAATAAACCGCTTGACCACAGTCCGATGTCCCGCAGCACTTCCGCATCCAACCGGTAGCTGGCTCCTCTAGCGAACAGTCGATTCTCTGGATCATCGATCTCTGGACGCCATGCTGAAGATTGCTGAAAAGCCTTTGTCAGCACCATGGACCGAAGTATTCCCTTGAGATCCCAACCATTGTCTTGAAAAGCCACCGACAACCAGTCCAATAACTTCGGGTGTGAGGGCTGCTCACCCTGCAACCCGAAGTCCTCAGGCGTGCGGACCAATCCATACCCAAACGTCCGCTGCCAAACCCGATTCATGAATACCCGTGAGACGAGCGGATGCTCAGGGGAGGTAAGCCACTCCGCTAATCCCAACCGGTTTGACGGCGCTCCCTTAGGCATCGCTCCCATGACGGAGAGCGTCCCAGGTTGAACGGAATCACCAATGGGGAAATCGTACTCACCGCGTCGAAGCACAAATGTCTTCCGCGGCTGGGGCAATTCTTTGGCAACCAGAGTGGTGGTGAACAGAGCTTCCGCACTGACCAAAGCCGACGCTACTTCTTTCGCCTTGTCATCTAAGCGAAGTTCAAGCGGGCTGTCTTCGCTCGCCAACATCAACAACTTATCCGAGAGATGACAAACAGACCAATCTTTGGTCTTCGCAAGCGCATCCCAGCGGGTGTCTAAATCAACCAGCAACTCAGAATTACCAGCAAAGCCCGTGAGCGCAACAGAGATCAGGTATTTACCAGCATCGAGCTTGAGAGATACCACCTGATTGGTCCGTTCCGATTTTTCGGCAAGGGGAACGCTACTGTTCTGTGCTGTGGGATCATCGTTTTTTTCGGCGTTGGGATCAACATGCTTATCTACAAATACCTTAGACCCCACACCACCGCCCAACGTCAGCTGAATGGTTTGGTTTTTCGGGAGCGTCAAGTCAAACGTTACAAACACTGTCTGATTTGCATTGGGTGCTTTCCCACGTGCGGCGCGTCCCACAAGTGCACCAGGAAAGCCCTTCAAGTCAGCCCACCCAGCATCTGGATCATCTTTTCGTGGCAATCCGGCATTCTTTGAAAGCAGCGGCTTGGTCACTTTCCAATTCTCCGCTTTCCAACCAGCCCTCGAAACAGCAAAATCGATCAGATCATTCTGATCGCCAGCGGACAGCGACACACCGTTGATTAGATTGTCACCAGTTTGCTGCAACTCTTGCCAACGCTGCCACGACTCTTGATCCTTTGGCACCTTGACCGTCGGCCCGTATTCGTAAGCGTTGCGATCCATCGACGGCTCTGCCGTATTATTGAAGAATGCAAGAAGCTGATAATACTCAGACTGCGGAATGGGATCATATTTGTGCGTATGGCAACGAGCGCACGTCAATGACATGCCAAGAAAGACGGTTCCCAGCGTCTCGACGCGATCGAAATTATTTTTCATCTGGAATTCATCCGGAATCGCCCCACCCTCTCCCGTGGTTGGATTCATCCGCACGAATCCCGTTGCCACACGCTGCTCAAGACTCGGCTGCTCGAGAAGATCGCCTGCCAATTGCCAAGTGATGAAGTCATCGATGGGTAGGTTCTCATTCATCGCCCGTACAACCCAGTCTCGATATGGAAAAATGCCACGTCGATTATCAAGATGCAGACCATGCGTGTCACCATACCTCACGGCATCGAGCCAATACCTGTCTCTTATAC
>CAJXTM010000807.1 GCA_913061385.1 uncultured Rhodopirellula sp.
TCTACACGTAAGGAGTCGTCGGCAGCGTCAGATGTGTATAAGAGACAGGGCATTCACTTTTGTTTAACGAATAAACCGCTAGCCAATACGGTCAAGTTTCCAGCTTCATCCCGTTTGGCTGTGCCTTTGATAACGACCGTGGAGAGTTCCTGAAGACCAAATAGCGATCTTGCGTCGGCCCTGATCACTTGGTCCGTTTCGTCCACGAATTTCACGAGGGCCGTCGAATTGGGCAGTTTGCTCGTTTCGCAGCAATAGTCCCATGGCGTTGGGCACTTGTCGTCCAAAGTGTCATTGCAAGACTTGACCGACAAGTCAACGATTGTGAAAGCGGCTCTGCCGTCAATCCATGGATCGCTACTGCCACCAATGCGTCCCACGACCAGCAACTCATCATTAGTTCCCGCCTCTTCACGGACCTTGATGACGTTGCCTGCCCCTTCCGGTTCAATATCAAATAGGTAGACAGAGCCGTCGACCGTTGCCACATCGGGTGCCTGCGGTGAAGAATTCGACGTTGTGGTGCTGCTCTCTGAAGCACAACCAGCCAATATCGTTGCCACAATCATGACGACTGTGTATCGCAAGAAAAGTTTCATACCAGCTTCCTTTTTGATGTAGGTTGTCTTGTGCAACCATGGTTGAATTCAAACTGCTTTTAACCCATCCACGATGGGCATTTTCAGGGCACGGATTGCAGGCGGAATCGCGCCCAGTATTCCCATCGCAATCCCGATCCCACAACCGACCAGTACGGCTGTACTGTCGATACGTAAGGCAAATGCTCCCATGGTGAAGCGAACGGCTGCACCATTGATGAATACGAGTGCCACTAACGCTGCCAGCAAACTGGCAGCCGACGCGATCAGGACCCCTTCCTGAATCAAACTGACCACGACGGAACGCCGGACAAAACCCATGACCTGTAACGTGCAGAGTTCGGGAATGCGTCCGACAACGGATCCGTACATCGTATTGAGTCCTGCAAATACACCTGCCCCGGAGACCAGAAGTACAACTAGCCAAGCCAGCCAGCGAATCGGTCCGTAGTCTTTTTGTAGCGAGGCGTAGTAATCCGTTTCCCGAATGGTCTGGAGTTCCAAGTCCAGACGTTCTTTGCAAAATAGATCGAGATCTGAAAAGTCCGCTCCCGGTGTTAATGCCAGAGCAACAACACTCAGGTCTTGTCGTTTCATTGCCTGCTGCAGATCATCGAGTCGGCACCACGCTTCAGATTCAAAGGCTGATCCACCGGCTGAAAAGATGCCACTGATCCGCCATGATCGACCTTCGAGATCAATGGATTGGCCTACGCTGATTTCTGTATTGGTCGCACCTAGTTTTGTGGCCGCCATTCGACCCATTAGAATCTCACCCGACTCGGGCCATGCACCTTCTTCAATCTCGACCTGTCGACGAACCAGCAAGGCTGATCTTGTCACGCCGCGTACGAGGCCCATCGACGGTTCATTTGCCCCGACACCGACTTGGGTTCCCAAATACAGTTCCGGTGAAACGTATTCGCGTCCATAACGTTCTTGGATCCCCGGGACGCTGGCGGGTAGCAAATCGCTGGTTCGCATCGCGATCGATGAGTACTCGAGGTTCTCGCCCATGCCAAGGGAAAAGACCACTGCTGTTTGCGGGTCACCACTGACTGCAAGAGAGCGTTCCAGTCCGCGGATGAAACCGACTACGATCAAAACCAGCAGGATGACCGTCGTCAGTCCAGCAAACGTTAGTGACGTGCGTAATGGACGACGGAATAAATTTCGAATGGCATACTCCCAAGGGAGCAAGCGAAAAAACATGTTGCGTGTGCTTTGTCAAGAATCCAGTGACGATCTGTCTCAGATGTGCCCGTTTGAGCTCACTGAGAGACAAGTGAAGTCGGAGGTGAGTGAACGAAAATGCTGAGCATTTTCAGGTGAATCACCTACCGAAATGAGGTCACTAGCACTGGAATGACATGTATCGAATGCGAACAGATCGACCCCGGTTCTCTGACCGGTTGCAGTCTGGGAAGTCTGGTTCTCGAAATCCGCACAGTTTTGGCGAAAGAAGACGATCCTGGACACTATTCAGCATCGGTGAAAACAGAGAGACGTCGACTGCAGGAATCTGGCAGGGGCTCTCTAACACAGCACCACCACAAATCCCCTGACATCGCAGTCCCTCAGGCTTTGGTTGTGGATCACCCGTGCCGGACGAACTCGGCTCATGTGTTGGCTGAGTAACACCTGTGCAACAAGGTGGGGTACCGCAAAGACCGGATTTTACGGCGTTCATCGCTATGTTCGGACCACCTGTGCACTGGCATATGCCCATGCTGCACCACAACGGACAGCCAAAGACTGCTGCGATCAGGATCAGCGAGATGATGCGATTGAACATAAACATTCTCAAGAGGAACCCATATGATACGCCGAATTAGCCAGTTGAGCAAACCAAATTCTCGACCATCTCGCCGCTTATTTGCGGTCTTCAAGGCTGTTTGATAGGAGTTGCCCCTTGATCAAACTGCTTGCAGTGCGAAGTTCTTTTAGAGAGTCAAGATAGGAAAGGCTCACCTGCCAGTAGGTCCGCTGCGCAGTGAGCAGGGTCAAGTATTGAACCTGTCCCCTCTCATATCCGTCAGTCACCAGTTTGAGTGATTTTTTAGCCCTTGGAATCATGCGGTCACGGTAACGTTGGGTTTGCTGAATGGCATTGGTGTACCTTTGGTAGGCGATAGCCAAATGATCCTGCAATCCAAGTTCGATACGCTCGCGGTCTTTTGTTGCAGCTAACCATTGGGCTTCGGCACTCCGAATATTGCCCTGATTTCGGTTGAACAGTGGGAGTGGGAAACCTGCTTGTACCGTTGTTACATTGTCGTCGGTCACATTGTGGTGCCGGTGGAAAACCATTAAGTCGATATCGGGAATCGGTTCCTTCTTTGCTCGCTGCAAAAGAATTCTTGCACGATCAACTCGCAGTCTTGCAGCATTCAGTACCGGGTTATTGTCCATGACGATCGCGTAGCATCTGTCTCTTATACACATCTGACGCTGCCGACGACTCCTTACGTGTA
>CAJXTM010000808.1 GCA_913061385.1 uncultured Rhodopirellula sp.
GATCAGCCTCGGTCTCGTGGGCTCGGAGATGTGTATAAGAGACAGATTCAATACATTCCCCGAGCCCGCTGCGGAGGCTTCAAAATCGATCAGCCCGTGGTGGTGCGAACCTGTGTAAACCTCCATACAACCATTTTCATGGTCGGCGTCGTCGATCGCCAGCCAGACAGTCACCGCGCGTGTAGGTGTGAGTGGCCAGTAACTGCAGTCCTGATGCCAGTCGACACTCTTGCCATCCATCGGCATCTTGCAAAAAAAGTGGCTGCCCCAACCGATCACGTCCTCACCCAGAATATCGCGTACGTATGAAATAAGGGTTGGGTGATTAAGAATGTCCCATACGCGACCATGCTTCAGGTGAGCACTGCTGATCGAATAGCTGTCATGACCGGCAGCCAAGGTATTTTGAAGTAACGTATCGAAATACGTTCGAATCTCTTCTATCGATTGTTGGTTGTAAACATCGAGTGGCCCCAAATAGCCATCACGATTCCATGAATCGATGGACGCCGCCGGTAGACGCGTAGGATTTTGGTTCGGAGTGGGAAAAAAACGAATGTCTCGCTCTACCGTAGCGATCGATTCCTGATCTGGGGTGATGTCAAAGTCAGGGGATTGTTGCATGGCAAAATATGAAAATAGCTAGGTGACGTTTGTCAGTCAGAAAAAAGAAGAAACGCAACAAGAGTTCGCTAGCAAATCTTGTATCCGGGCTTGCGTGAAACACTCATTCTGTCGTATTCCCAAGGCGTCGGTAGTTTACCATCCCAAGTTGCATTTCGGCAGTGTTGCAAAATGGAAATGGGAGTGCACCCTGAGACTATTTCGCTGATTGATGCGTTCACGGCGAAGGGGAATTAGCTGGAATGTCGAGTGCTCGTCGTGAAAATAGATCTTTTCGCAGTGTCAGTGAGACGCTGATTGATCAAGGATTTGCAGATGGTAGACAGCAGGCTGGTTGGAATCAGAGACTTGCTGGCGGCAACCCCGAAGTACAGCTCGAGACGCTGCTTGAGATTAGCAAGCATTCCAATGTATCGGGAGTCAGTGAGTTGATTGTCGAACTTGCTGGCAGTCGGATCGACTCTTTACGGACTGCTGCGGCACAATCGCTTGAAAGTTCAGTGCAGGCAACTCTTGCTGAGGTGCCGGCGTTGATGGTGTGTTTGACAGATAATTTGGATGGTGAAATTAGTTACTGGGCAGCGACGTTATTGGGCAGGCTTGGGCAGCAAGCTGTTGTTGCAACGCCGGCTCTATGTGGCTGTTTAGAAGGTTCGTTCTTTCTTCCCGCAAGGGAACGTGCAGCGTGGGCGCTGCTGAAAATTGGGCCGGCTGCAAACGAGGCGATTCCTGTATTGCGATTGGTCAGTGAATCGGCGCCGGCGAGGTTACAGCAGCTATGCCAAGAAGCGATCAACGCGATCGGGACAGATAGTAGTGTGGTTGAACGACGAGCAGCTTAGTCGCACCTTTGGTATTTGCTTGTGGATGAGCGGCCTTTGCGATTGCTCGTCATGAACGGTAGTGGGGATCGTAATTCAGTTAGCTTGCGGCAGGTTGATGCTTTTTAGACAGGCGTGGGAATCGGAATGGTCAAGTTTTTAAAACGTAAGCGACGCTCCAGCAAAAGCAGTAAAGCCAGTTCAGACCATGGTGGTGGGGCAAACGCTACATCGGGTCAGCAGGCAGGCGGGAATAGCAGCACGGGTGATGTTGCACAGCAGCAGAAAGCTGCGTCGCGGCCCTCGAAAGCACATATCCCGATCACACGCTTCATTGGTCCAATCGTTAGTGTCGCAGGAATTGTTTTCGTGCTCGGTATGGTGGTCACGGGGAGAGTGGACTTAGCAGCCATTCATATCGGCAGTGGAACCACTACTGCCACTGCTTCTACTTCTGCCGCGAGTGTGCCCTCGTCGATCCAGCCAGTGAGTTTGCCGGCGCCCACCAGTAAATCGACAGAAACCATGAGTCTCGCTACATTCAGTATCCAAAACTTTGATGCGGTCAAAGGTCAGGATCCGGGAATTTTATCAGTGTTGGCGAGTGTGATCTCTCGTGTTGACATTGTGGCGATTCAAGGTGTGTCAAAAGACGCAACGGCCATCGGGTCACTGATGCAGAAACTCAACGCTTCAGGCGGCCAGTTTGGATCGCAAGTCAGTCCGCCTGTGGGACGTGAGGGTGACATGCAGTGCTTTGCATTCATCTGGGACGAGGCGAGAATTCAATTAACGGCTGGCAGCGTTTTTGTCGTTCAGGATCCGACCGACCGCATGCACTTTGAGCCAATGGTGGCATCGTTTGAGACGCGTTTTGGTGCTACGGGAGGTCGAAGTCCTTTTCGGTTTACTCTCATCAATGCGCACGCCAACCCAAGTGACGTAAGTGTTAACTCTCCCAAGAACGAGATGAATGTTCTTGACGACGTGTTCCAGAGCGTGCGGCAATATGGTTACCAGAAAACAGGCGAGGAAGACTGCATTCTGCTTGGAAACCTTGGCGTGAACACCGCAGGTCTTGGCGAGTTGGGGAAAATTCCGAACGTGGTCTCTGCAGGTGGGGATTGCTTGACTGACACGCTGCAAACTCAAACGCTCGACCACATCCTGATCGATCAGACAATGACTCGTGAATATACGGGACGTTTTGGGTTGGTTGATCTGCAGCGGCAATTTGGAATCACGCAGCAGCAGGCACTGATGGTGAGTGATCATCTCATGCTTTGGGCAGAGTTCAGTGTGTATGAAGTGCCCGCGTATAATGGCGTCGCTTCGGGCGGACGCAATGTGCGCCGATATTGATGTCGGGTGCGGGGTGCCAACGTCGAGGTAATTGCCTGTCGGGTACTGTCGCTTCTTGGGGGCGAATGTCTTACGACTGCATTTCTCAGTAATGCAGTAATGCAGTGCCAAGTGATGAGAGATCGCTGTCTTTGTCGCCATCGCGGTTGTTGATATCGGTTGCGCGAAAGTAATCTGGCCGCCAAATCTCTACAGCATTTGCAGTGAACGCGAGCGATCAACGGGAAGGCGAGAATGCCACAATCAAACTGGGGCCTGTCTCTTAT
>CAJXTM010000809.1 GCA_913061385.1 uncultured Rhodopirellula sp.
AGATCAGCCTCGGTCTCGTGGGCTCGGAGATGTGTATAAGAGACAGCTTCAGCAAGTTTCGCTGCCAGTTTTGTTCGCATTCTATCCACCACCGCTTGGTGCTTGTCTGACTTCGCCAGATTATCAAACTGCAGTGGATCAGCCACGGTATCGAACAGTTCCATCCCGCGTGATGCATCTTCACCATATTGAATGAAGGCCCAACGGTCTTCCCTCAGCAGGAATCCTTTTCGCATCGGTGCGACACTGAAAGCGGCATCACGAACCTCAATGGTTGGGTCATCAAGCATGCCTGAAATATCCTTGCCCTGCAGTCGCTGTTCAACTGGCAACCCACACAATTTCGAAACGGTCGGATAGAGATCCAACAGTTCGACCAAGCTATCACAAACAGCCGGTTTTTTTCCGGGTACAGAAATGATCAACGGCACACCAGCAGACTCGTCTCGCAATGAAACTTTGGCCCAAAAATCGTGTTCCCCAAGGTGATAGCCATGATCACTGGTGAAGATCACGATCGTGTTGTCCCTAAGTCCCTGTTGATCAAGTTTGCTGAGCACTTTGCCCACCTGAGCATCCATGAAAGCAACGGAGGCATAATAACCGCCAACTGCTTTCTTTTGGCGTCTCTCGTCCATCTTCATGTTGACGCTCGTCTTGTAATTGATTCCTGCTTTGGGGATATCCTCCCAGTCACCCGAACGTTTTTCTGGCAACGTCATCGTCGAGTAAGGCAGAAAAGGCTTGTAATACTTTCGTGGTGACACGAACGGCACGTGCGGACGCACAAAACCAACCCCCAGCCAAAACGGCTTCTCTCGCTGTTGCCCGAGCAGTTCGACTGCTTTTGCTGAGGTCATACCATCAGAATGCACTAGATCACCGCCATCAGCCTCGACGACCACAAAAGTGTTACCACCGACCACCGGCCGTTTTCCATCTGGGTTACCTTCGAGGGTTTCTCCACTGCCAGGGGCTTTCCATTCAGGCCCCAAACTGTTGAATCGCTCTGTCCATGAACGTGCATCATCTGCGCCATTACCACGGTCGTGGTCGCGACCATCACCGCCTTCCAACACGCCGCCCGGCACTCCCATGTGAAAGATCTTACTGACTCGCGCCGCATAATATCCATTGTTCTTAAAATGTTCGGACCACATCGCACGATCACCGATTTGGGGACGCGGATTTTTGTACCCGAGCACCTCAGTTGCATGCGGATAGTAACCAGACATGAAGGAGGCTCGACTCGGACCACAATATGTGCCCTGACAATAGGCACGAGTGAATCGTGTACCACGTTCAGCTAGAGCATCGATATTCGGAGTTTTGCAGACCGTATTGCCGTAACAGGAAAGCGCGTTGGCCGTCAAATCATCGGAGATAATGAACAACACATTGAGCGGTTGATTGTCCCCAGCCGGATCGTTTTTTTGATCCTCGGTGGCAAGAGCAGCACAGAAAGGACCTGCACCGAGACAAAAGAGCAAAACAACAACAGCTTGGCGAATCAGAAGTGGCATCAGTAACTCACGATCGAGAGTGGGATTTCGTGCCCGCATCTTAACCAAAAACCACTGACCAAACGCATGGATTCACAGCAGCGAATCGGCAAATGCCCGTTTCAAGTCATCCACGGCATCGACGGCCCGTTTTGCATCAATGACGGCGTTCACCTGCAGCTCGCTGGTATTGATCATTTCGACGTTGATCGCATCTTCGGCCAGCTGTTGAAACAACATCGTTGCGACGTGGGTGTGACTTCGCAGTCCGATACCGCTGACGGTAACTTTGGCAATCTCGCTGCCACCCTGAACGTCACGCATGCCATGTTTTTCGAGAATGGTATGAGCAACATCGAGACTCGCCTGCAAGGCAGTGTCATCGACGGTAAAGCTGACGCTTGTTGAGCCATCACTACCATCGTATCCCTGCACGATCATATCGATAAAGATACCCGCTTCACCAATCGTCTCGAAGATATCGGCTGCAATCCCGGGTTCATCCGGAACACCGTGCAACGTGACACGAGCCTGTTTTTCCGTGATGGAAATCCCCGTCAAGGTGAGGGCTTCCAGAGCATCATCTCTCAGGCGACTGACCAACGCATCGACATCAGCTTTATCGCCTCGATCTTCCTTGATTTCGCTCCACGATTGAGCATCTAGTGGACGCTGGTGCAGATCAAATGCCTCATGGACGGCCCGCAGTGCAAGCGCTGCCTGTGACTTGGGAACGAGTGTCGATATTTTAATTTCACTGGTCGTGATCATGTGAATGTTGACACCGGCATTGGCGAGTGCACGGAACATGCGAGACGCAACGCTGGTTTGAGTGGCCATATTGGAGCCGACCACCGACACTTTTGAGACTTGATCATCGTGTGTGATCGCATCGGCACCAACTGCTTTCATCACCGATTGAACTGCGTTCAGTGTCGCCTCAAGCTCGCCGCTGGGCACGGTAAACGAGACATTAGCGAGTCCTTTTTTACCCACGTTCTGAACGACCATATCAACCGCGATTTTGCACGCAGCAATGGCGGAGAATATCTGCTGGCTTTTTCCGGGAACATCGGGAACACCAAGGACAGTCACCCGAGCCTCATCGGGGGTCATGGCTGCTCCGCTAACGGGCTGCGTTTGGGATTCCGCCTCGGCCACAATCATCGTTCCCTCAGTATCCGAGAAGCTGCTCCGGACGTGGATCGGCACACCGAACTTCTTGGCAAACTCGATGGATCGACTATGCATGACGCCCGCACCAAGACTGGCCAGTTCCAACATTTCGTCGTAGCTGATCACATCAACTCGCCGTGCTTCTGGCAGTAACCGGGGGTCGGTTGTGTAGACACCATCAACGTCAGTGTAGATTTCGCAGGCGTCGGCTCCCAAGACCGCAGCCAGCGCAACAGCCGTGGTGTCACTGCCACCGCGGCCCAGCGTGGTAATGTTCAAGTCATCATCAATGCCCTGAAACCCTGCGGCGACGACGATATTGCCATCACTCAACAGTCCCTCAACTGTCTCTTATACACATCTCCGAGCCCACGAGACCGAGGCTGATCTCGT
>CAJXTM010000810.1 GCA_913061385.1 uncultured Rhodopirellula sp.
AGATCAGCCTCGGTCTCGTGGGCTCGGAGATGTGTATAAGAGACAGGTCGTAGAGGGTAAAAGCAAAAGACATCAGCTGGCTTGCTGAGCGAAGGCTCTGGATATCCAATTCGTGCTGAGCTGACCGCATCCCTGTATAAACGGCAGCGATTTCAGTTAACAAGTTGCCGTGTTTTTTCCGGCGATCATCATCGGAGTTGATGAACGCTTGCAGTTCCGCCTCGGCGTCTGTCCTCGTACCCACGATGTTTTTCCGCACAAGTCCTTTGAGCTGACCACGCGAGCGTTTCTCAACGTTCGCCAATCCCTTCATTCGTGATGAAAGCTTAAGCGCGATAGCACGATCGAGCGTACCGGCCTGCTGCATTTGCTCGATCTGCCATTGATAAAGGTCAACCACGTAGGGCAGTCGCACGTTCTGCTCGTACTCCAGAAAGCTCGCTGTTTTGTGTCTGGCTGTACGCCCGGGATAGCCAATCAGCATTACATAATCACCTTCGTCCACTCCATTGGGGTCAACTTGGATAAATCGCTTTGGTTGGTAGGGCACATTTTCCTCGGCGTACTCAGCGCTTGAGCCATCGGGGGCCACGTACGCCCGCATGAAGGAAAAGTCACCTGTGTGACGGGGCCATTCCCAGTTATCAATCTCACCTCCATAGTTACCAACTGAAGCAGGCGGGGCAAAAACCAAACGAACGTCTTGGATGTAGGTGTAAATGAAGAGCACGTAGGTTTTGCCGGCAAACATCTCGGCTACCTCCGCACGCTGACCCGGATGTTTTTGTTCAGCAGTTTTCTCTAGTTCTTTTTGACGCTGTTCGATCGCTTTCGTTCGCTCTGTGTAAGTCATCTCTGGTCTGATTGCGGACAGCACCTGGTCTGAAATATCCTCGAATGATTCGGTGATCCGAACGGTGTAACCTTTGGCCGGTATTTCTTCTGCCATGCTTTGGGCAATGAATCCATCACGCAAGTAGTCGTTGGTTGTGGTGCTTGAGCTTTGTATTGCGCGATATGCACAATGATGGTTGGTGATGATTAAACCACGGGGCGAAACAAAGGAACCCGTACAGCCGTTGACCTTGCAGATACCATCGACGAGACAGGTCTGGTCAGCATTGAAGATCTGTTCTGATGTAAGCCTGAGCCCCTTGTTCGCCAATCCCAGTCGCCCCACCTCACTAATGGGATACATTCCTTCCTCAGCCTTAGCCAAGTTCACGGCCGCAAAGAGCATCAGTAGGGTAGTAAGTAACAGCTTCATTTCAAAATCCAAGACTTAGCTCGTGGTTTACAAATAAGACCGACCGTTATTCTAGCAACCTGTTGCATAGAAACGAGAGATGCAGAAGAAAAGCGTTCACGAGGGATTGTTCCCAGCATGGAGGGTGCGTCTAGGGAAGCGTATTTACGAGATGCCGGATTTCGATCTGTTTGAAATACTTGATTTCAGTTTTTTCCGAAGCCATTAGTACCATGGTGTCAGCAAGGAGCATTTCGATGGCGGACGGCTTGGATGCTAGCCCGCGAGTTTAACCCTGACTCAGTAAAGGGGGTACGGGAGCTAACTGTTGCAAAAGACCCACCTGAAGAGCAGACCTGTCGAACTGAAGAGGATTATATCTGACAGCATCCTGCATAATCTCGCTTCTGCGTTTCTTCGCATAAAGTTTCGGAGGTATCGTAGGCCAAATCCACATGCTACCAAGAGTAGGATGCCGATGATCAGGGAACGTCCAAGCAATGCCGGGGATGTTCGGTTTTTGCACCGAGACACTGGGTTCCGGGGCTTGTAATGCACTTGCACCGGTCCTTGTTTGGAATGTTTTACGGCAAGGGCATTGAGTGCGTCGATCTTGCTCCCTTTGGGGAGGCGAAATCAATTGCGATTGTTGGTGAATGTTTTGCCATGAACCCAATGCTCGTATTCAACAATGATGCTCTGTTTGCCGTGGTTGGAAGGTACTCTTCGACTTCTGAAGCGGGTACTTCACAATGCAGGGTAAAATTGGTTAGGCGATTGAAGAATTCTCAGGAACTAGGTTCGCATATTGGTCGGGGCGAGGTAATGTAAGAGAAATCCTTTTCCGCCATTGAGTGCGTACCGAGAGAACTCTCATGCTTCGAGCTGATGTCCAGGCTTCATTTTTTCGTTCGTATCTTTGGATCGCGGTTGCTTGTGTTCTTGGGATCGCCTGGTGTGTTTTCGACACCCAAGTGACTTATCCCGGGAGACAGGTGATAGCAGAGGCATACGAGTCGCTACCTGATACGGTAGAGCGAGGAGTAAATTGGATTCAAATCGCAGAGGAAAATGGCTGGTCGACGAACACGCCCAGTAAGTCTTCTGCGGAAATCAAGGGACAAGTGATTAATCAGTACATCATGATCGTCATTTGCGTGGTGGTTGGGGTGGTCATGCTGCTGAAGTGGTTTTCTTCGCGTCGTTTGTGGATTGAGGGCGATGAAACGCAGTTTAAAAACAGCCGCGGCAAAAGTGTTTTTCTCGAGGAACTCCAAAGCATTGATATTAGTCAGTGGGAGGAAAAGGGGATCGCTGTTTTGCGTTGCAGCGGGGATCGAGGCAGGCGAAAGTTTGTCTTGGACAATTTCAAATTTGACCAGCAAGTTACCGATCAGTTGCTCGAGATCGCCAGAGAAAAACTGCACGTTCTGCAGTCGGGCGGTGAATCGCTTGAACCCCACAATGAAGTTGCTGGGTGACAATCATTTGCCAATTGAGATTGGCACCTACTGCGGTACTGCATTTCAACAAGGGTTCATGCGGTGATCACGATAATTACTTTAAAATTGGTGTTGGCGGCATTTGAAATTCCTGTGAGTTTTTTGTGAGTAATGAACCAAGTTGGCCAGACGATGCCCCAGACTGGCTCGGGTTGGCGGTCTTCGTCGGACCTTTGGCGGTCTATTTTGCTGTCGGTGCGCTCGTTCCGAGTGTTTGGGAACGCGTGGACCTCAATTTGAATGTCGATCAATCCTCGTCGGTAGCATTAGTGTGCGTTCTCGCGAGACTGTGTTTGGTTGGAGCCGCCGTTGTGTTGGGCC
>CAJXTM010000811.1 GCA_913061385.1 uncultured Rhodopirellula sp.
ACACGTAAGGAGTCGTCGGCAGCGTCAGATGTGTATAAGAGACAGATCTGGAACTGGTACTTGAAATCACCCGAGTCAGGAATATTGATCGAGTTGTAGTCAAAATCGGGCTCACCGATTGCGGAGAAGTCCTGAGAATCAGTGACCTGCGCAAGGCTGTCCATCAACAAGGACCCTTTTACCTGATCGGTGACACGATCCTTGAACTGTTTTTCAACGAGCTTGCGTGGTGCCCGACCGCTGCGAAATCCAGGTACCTGAGCCTCTGGCACCAATTCATCGTAAGCCTCTTTGAGGTAACGTTGCACTTCGGATTGCGGAATGGTCACGATGACCTCTCGCAAACATGCTTGGGGGCTCTCGACTTGGACTTCGAGTTGGATCGGCTGTTTTTCTTGGATCTCGTCAGCCGATTGGGGCTCAGTGGAGGTGGACATCCTGCGACAGGCCTTAGTTTCTTATACGTTTCTGGGTAATTGTCCGTTCCGAACGTTCGGAACGAAAATGAGGTGAGGTGCGGTCAACACACCTTCCCGTTGTCTGATTTTGCGGCCCAGATCACAGCCTGCCTCGGTTTTCACATCGACAGACTTCGGGCGCAGTTAACCGGAAGCCCCCCAGTTTATCCCTAAGTGCGGAAAAACAGCAAGCGGGGAGCGAAGAAAACACACTTTCAAATCAGGCCTTGCCGCGCAGGGCCTGCAGCCTATAATCTCGACTCGATCTAGCACAGATCATGCGGCTGTAGCTCAGTTGGCAGAGCATCACGTTGCCAACGTGATTGTCGTGGGTTCGAATCCCATCAGCCGCTCTCTCGTAGTTTGATTTCGGTCCTGAAAACGCCTCCTCCGTTCCCAGCCATTCGGAATCACCCTTCCCGGATGGGTATCTCGGCTCACTGAGGTCTTTGGTTGGAAGAGCCACTGAGTGGAGCTTTCATCGGGCCCCACGCGGGTTTTGATCGACTCTTCTCGGGGATTGGACCGTGCGGATCCCCGGAGCACGAAGTTTCGGAGGCCACCACACTCGGAACTGGATTGACCGTGCCCTACGCTCAACTTGGCCCTATCGCCATCCACCTTCCTGAAAGAGTGGAAACCAACGAGATGCTCCAAGAGCAATTTCCACGTTGGGATCTGGCTCTGATCGAGGAAAAAACGGGAATCCGCCAACGGCACATCGCCGGGACGGCAGAAACCGCGAGTGATCTTGCGGTCAAAGCAGCCCAGAAACTGTTCGAAACAGAATCGATTCAAACCGAATCAATTGATTTTCTGCTGCTCTGCACGCAAACGCCGGACTACCCCCTGCCGACAACAGCCTGCCTGATACAGGACAGGTTAGGCCTCAAAACCAGCTGCGGAGCGATGGACTTCAATCTGGGGTGTAGCGGTTACGTCTACGGGCTGGCTCTTGCCGATGGCCTGATCCAATCAGGTGTTGCCAAAAACATCCTGTTGCTCACCGCCGAGACTTATAGCAAATATATCGACGAAGACGACCGAAGCCTGCGTACCATTTTCGGCGACGGGGCAACCGCCACGCTAATCAACGCCGGAGAGAACCAGACGCTTCGCGGTTTTCAATTTGGCAGCGATGGCAGTGGTGGTGACATGCTATTGGTCGCAGACGGAGGGCAGCGTTCTGCCGAGGATGCCATCAAACCGAGGCACAGAAAGCGTTGGAAGAGCCGACTTTATATGGACGGCCCCAGCCTGATCAATTTTACGGTCGACGCCATTCCTCGCTTGGTCAATGAAATTCTGGCTGCCAACCAAATGACAGATATAGAGATCGGCAAGTATCTGATGCATCAGGCAACATGGAAAATGCTTGACCAACTACGAACGAGAATGGATGTCTCCCCAGAACGCCTGCCGATTGATTTAGCTGACATTGGAAATACCGTTTCATGCACACTGCCAATTCTCATCGATCGCCTAAGAAAACGAGGCGAAATTGATGCCGAATCGGTTAACATGCTGGTTGGTTTCGGAGTAGGACTCTCATGGGCTGGCTGCCTGTGGCAGGATCAACACCTGCAGTAAGGTCGCAAAAACGACGCGATGTGTTCTGTGCAAACCTGCCAGCAAGCCGTCAGCAAATTCAGTGAGCACCAGGGAATGAAAACTGGAAACTCAACCCTTCCGATCAACATCAGAATCGAAATACAGCCCGGATTCGAATACACAACTCTTGAGTTGGGACATTCGGTGTCGAGAAACGATGCGTTTCTCGAATCCAACATACAAATGCTGCTTTACGGCGAGTGAGATGAGACGTTCAATCACCTGACCACCAAGTCTACATGACGCGTGTTCCATGCCCCGCGGAAGGCGTTTCAAGAATGCGGTACGTCATCCTCCCCTCGAATCGGCTCGACCGACTCCCCTCAAATCGACTCGACCGCAGACATGCCGCCGCTGTGAATGTTACGCTGCTACGAAGCTTTGCGAGCAGGGCTTCATTAATCCAAACGCATAACCTGCGGTTTCGCCCATCGGGGCTCGTCGGAACAGTCACTAGTGTGACTGTCAATCCAAGTGATTCTTATAAGCTGGGGAATGCCAGATGACACCCAATCTTTCCGGTCGATTATTGATCGCATCTCCCTACCTAACCGATGGGACCTTCATGCGGTCGGTGATTTTCATCATTCGGCATGATGCGGAAGGGGCATTCGGCTTGGCAATCAATCGGCCCACCGAGCGGCGATTTCGAGATTTGATTGAGGACGGTGGTGATGAAAAATCATTCCGGGAAGATGACATGATTCACTGCGGTGGTCCCGTAGATGGTCCGCTACTGGCTCTTCACAATCTGGCTGGAATAGGTGAACCCTGCGGACCCTATGACGCCGCAGGCGAACTGCTAACACCTGAGCAAACCAACCAACAAGGCATCAAGTACACCGTTCACGATCATCCAGCGGAACCCTGGGGTTCGATGTCGATTGATCTCGGCAACCCGCCTGCATGGATCACAGGTGACGATGATCATCTACGTATCTTGTTAAGAAGACCCTGTCTCTTATACACATCTGACGCTGCCGACGACTCCTTACGTGT
>CAJXTM010000812.1 GCA_913061385.1 uncultured Rhodopirellula sp.
GATCAGCCTCGGTCTCGTGGGCTCGGAGATGTGTATAAGAGACAGCTTTTACCTGTGGGTACTGTTTCTGAAAGCCCGAGGCAGCGGCTTCGCTGATGGGGTATACCGTGCTACTGCCATCAATGGATACCTTACCCAACAGGCCATTGTTTTGGGCGTTTGACTCAGTTGAGGCGGCGATAATGATTAGGCCAACTGTGAGCAGCAAATGAAGCCTGAGTCGCATGGGAATGTTTCTTGATTGTGTAGCGTGATAGGAAGTCAGGAGAGCTTTCCTCCCGTTGTTTTATAAACCTATCAGGGCCGATTAGAAGCTGCGAGTCTCGAATCCGTGAGTTTCGCGTGAAGGTTGCGTTAAGAAGAAAGAGAAATCTCGGTACGCAAATTGCGACCGAACGAGGTTGGATTTTGCCTCCCGTGAATCGTCGGCATGGACAGAACGAGATGCTGGATTTCGTAAGCCCGCTCCACGTGCTAGCGACCTGCTGTCTAGTTGCTGCAGCGGAAATCTTGGTTGTGAGCGGTTTTGCGTTGCAATGTTTTTTTACTTCAAGGAGATAGTTGTTTCATTTCCTGAAAGGTTGTGAAGGTGTTCGTGTAGTTCTTATGTATCACGAACATAGTTGTGCGTGAATTCGTTGCTCTTGCAGGGGGCAAAAGTATGAAAACGTCCGTCTTTGCCTTTAAGTTTTTGCTCTGTCACATATTACACTTGCACAAATCAATGTGATTGGGCTGCCTGATGCGGGCAACTTGTCTGCCGTGACCAAGTTTGATTCGACCGCCACTGGTGCTGATACAGTCGGGGCAGTTGTGCATGTGTGGTACGCTACGCATCATTCGGGCCTTGTTTATGATTCTGCTGTGGTCGTGGCAGTTGGACCCGGAGGTTCCTCGGCAGAAGGGGGACAGAGTCCGGGTGACGGGGGACCGCTTTGGCGCCTCAAGATCGCTGGTAACACGGCGGCAACATCATGGGTGTTTGAGGGTTGTACACCGCTGGCAAGTGGACTGTTTGAAATCGCTTGTGTAGAGATTTCGTTGCCTAGTAGTCGAAGCGCATTTGACCGGAACAGGATTTCTGGGTTAAGCGAGCAAGAGTTTTTTTCGAGAGGCTTGCATAATAATGGGGCGTTCACCGAGGGATCTGGTCCGGGAATCACCTTCGCCAATGGGGCGGGCATTACACGAGGTACTGGACCGATGATGGTGACTTACCGCTACGTTAATCCCATGACTTTGTTTTCCGCCGTTATTGGTGCGGGACCACCCAAAGGTGATGTTTTCGAGAATCTCGATTTGAGTTTTTACGATGCTGCGTTGGCTCCGGGTGGATTTGACGGTAGCTCGCGGATCGAATTTGCGGTCGATACTGATCGGTTTGTTCCATCACGAGCGACCTGCGCGTGCAGTGGTTCATGGTTGAATAATGATAGTTGTGCTTGGTAACAAGGCACAGCATTGAAAAGAAGTGGTTTGATAGAGCCTCCCCTTTTTTCGTAAGCAGCTATTTCTTTGATGTGATCACTTGATTGAAAGGACAGTTGCCATCATTTGCGTGAGTTAACATAACGAGAGGCCGAGCAGCATATCTGCGATAGACTTACGAAAACTGATGCCGAGTTTTTTTGAGCTGCTCAAGAGCGAGAAGTGATCAACGGCTGAGGACGAAAGCGTCAAGCTGGGTGCAAAGTTGGTGTCCGGATTGTTGCCAACGAGCAACCAGGTGTCCTATTCCCTTTGCGGGGTTAGGGATACCCGACCAAGAAGAGTCGTCCGGTAAGCCAGCGAACAAGTTGTCGACGCTAAATAACCTAGACATTTAAGCAAGTCGGTTTCAAACGAACTGTGAATCCGTCTTCGCCTACTTCGTACATTGCATTGATTGTGCGGTTTGCTTGTTCAAAATGCTCGCATCGCAATACGCGCCGACATCGGTCGTCAGGTGTCCGTGATGCGTCGACGCACGCGGTTCATTCATCCAGCGGGGATACACGACGCACTGTAAGGAGTTGGCTGCTTTAACCCGTCGAAACCGGCGTGTGTGCAAACCGCCGCTGCATCAGGTCACTGGTGGGTTGCGGTATCAAGACCCGTCGGTTGCCAATTTGCGGAAATAGGCTTCGATTGCCTCTCTATAGTGAGTCGGTAGGTCGCGGCTGATTTGCTGTAAGGCTTCTGTTCTTTCTGCAGGTGGCAACTTTCCCCAACCATCTCGGTCTTCAATGTTTTTGCGATCGACGTCGCCTGTTCCGTTTCCACCCGCGGCCTGACTTTCGTTCATCGGAGCGCTCTGGCCCCCTTGGCTGTTCCCTTGGCCCTGTCCTTGCCCGGACTGTTGCTGTTGCTGTTGCTGTTGCTCTTCGATCTTCTCGATGAGCTTCGAAAGTTTGTCGATGATCTTTTGTTCCTGATCCTGAACATTTTCATCAGCACGCCCCAAGTCGAGTCGTCGCGTGACATCAGTCATCAGACGAGATATCTCGTCGAGGGAGTCTTCCTTGAGTGGTGCGATATCAGCGACCATGAGCTGGGCGGTGCGGGTGAAGCGGATTGGGCATTCCTTTTCGTTCTCTAACAAACGCTGGAGATCAACTAACGCTTCCTTCTTTTGAAGAAGTGCGTGGAAGCACGCACCCCGGAAGAACAGTGTTGCGGCAGGGTCCGTTGAGTAGGCTGTGTTCACTTCCTTTAAAACAGGAAGAGCCTCATCGTAGAGCCTCGCTCGGACCAGTTCGCGTCCCAGCCAGGTGCGAACTGACATCTGCATTGCATCCGGCAATGTAGCCAAATTGATGTGTGCCGGATGATCTGGGATGACTCTTGCTGCCGCTGCCTGTAGATCAGTTGAGGTTAGTTCCACAAGTTGCTCGACGATTGGGGAATACTGTCGAGACGTAGTCACAAACGCACTCAGAGGGTCCGCGACATTAGCCTCCAATGCAGAAGCTAATTCGGTTTCGGCTTGCTCAATTTTTGTTGGGGGCGTTCCCAGCCGGATAAGCGATTGTCGAAGGAACCCATTTAATGTCTGCCTTGAGGGTTGCTGCCAGCTCGCGTCTGTCTC
>CAJXTM010000813.1 GCA_913061385.1 uncultured Rhodopirellula sp.
AGATCAGCCTCGGTCTCGTGGGCTCGGAGATGTGTATAAGAGACAGCAAGTCGACAGCGTGATTGTCTCACTTGTCGAGGCCATTCTGACTGAAACCCAAAAGGGCGTCTCGATCGGAAACGACACAAACACCGTTATCGAACCCACAGCAGCACGAGGCGAAACGCTTGACGATCCAAAGCAGCCAGTCCACTCGGGTGTTTTCCATGGTGGTGTCCAGCTCACAAAACTTGAGAAACCCATCATTGGCGATAAACAGCTGCAAGCCATGCCCGGTGATCAAATTCGTTTCGCTTACGTTGACCAAACCAACAGCTCCGGAGAACCCCAACACCTGTCAGCCAAAGCACGCTGCCTGGAAGGGAACATTGGAGGTGTTCGCATCACGCGGGCAAACATCTCTGACCAAGAATTGCGAGTTCAGACGCAACTAAAAACAGCCAGCGCCATGACCAAAATTGGCAACCGGTACAAAGAATTTGGCTTAAAAACCAAAGCGATCGAAAAATACGATGGTGCGTTGGCTGTCTGCGAAGAGATCATGGTCGATGCCCGCAGGCTTGGTGGTCGTCTGTTGGAAGAGACTTACGTCCAGTTCTGGCACATCTACTTTGAGATGGACCGTCTGGAACTAGCTGCAACCATGTGCCAACGTCTGCAGCGAGAATTTCCCAACAGTGCGTTTGTTGATGATGCTCTACTACAACTCGGCGAAGTGGCAAAGGAACAAAAAGATTACAGACGCGCAATCGGGATATACACGCGACTGGTCAACATGGAGGACAGCCTGCTTCGTGGTGAAGCACAATATGGAATAGCCGAAGCATATGAGCGAATGGCCGAGGCGGGAAATGACAATGGCCGCACCGCGCTGATGGAGCGAGCATTCCAAGAGTACAAGAAAGTATTCGACCATTTTCCCGAGAGCGGACGTGTCGGAGAATCAGTCGCCAGAATGGCGGAACATTATTATGAGCGAGAGGACTACCAACGCGCCCTCGATACTTTTGAGAATGTTCTTGACAATCATCCCGACGCAAAATTTCTGGACGTAATCCTGTTCAATTATGGGCGATGTCTTTATCGGATGGATCGTAAAGCGGAAGCCCGCAAACGTTTCGATCAGCTGATCGGCGATTTCCCCGAAAGCCCGCTTGCCAACGACGCCAAACAGATATCCGACACGCTTCTCAGTGCGGGATTCTAGTTCTGTCGGTCATTATAGAAATTTCCCCTTCCACCGATTACATCAACCAGCCCACCGAAGCGTACAAAGCCATGACGCACTTTCCCGGCCGGACCCGACACGAACAAACACTAACGGTTTCTACACGGGCCGTTGCCTCAATATTTGAAAATGATGTTTTTCCCCCCGCCGTCTCCAGCGTCAACATGAACAATCTTAATCCCCACGCAACGGAGTCCCGTATGCATCTGCGGAATCACATCCTCGCACTTGTATGTCTTATCGCAATTCTTGTTGGCTGCCACGTAACGCAAGCACAAACGCAGCTGGACGAATTGAGTCAGCAGGCGTCACAACTGGAAGCCGAGCTTGGTAAATACAACGACGCGACGCCAGAAGCGGCTGACGTCATGGTCAAGCTGACGGATCTCTATCATGGCGATGCCCGGCTTTTTGGATTGGTCCGTATTGGCAACCGGTTCACTTCGACACACCCCAAAGACCCTCGACACAAAGGCGTGATGCTCAAGACGATTGACGGCCTTCAGGCACTCAGTCGCAACAGTGACATGATCGTTGCGTGTCGACAGTTCCTGACCCAATATCCCAAAGCCGCAGAATGCGCCGCAATCGAACAACGACTTGCCAATACTTTGTCGCGAGCGCGGGATAAAAAAGCAACTGCCGCAGCCTACCACGCCATCTGGAAACGTTTGGGAAACAGTGAAAAAGGACGAACTGCCGCCGTCCGAGCAATTCGACAGTACAACGTCTCCGGAAACGACCAAGTCGCACTCGGCGCACAACTAGCCGAAGACCTTATGGACGCCAATCGTGATTCACTTGCGTCGAATCTCGGTATACACAGTGTTAGTGCATGGGCAAGAACGGGGAATTTCGCCCAGTCCAACCGCGCAGCCGCAAAGCTACTCCGGAACCCATCGTTCAAGTCGGTGAAACAACGTCGCCTTATCCATATTCAGATGGCTGACAATTACAGTCGCCTTGGACAACACAGCAGCAGTGCCAAAAGTTACGCGGAAGCCCGCAAGATCCAGGACGACCAATCCACCCACGCCAAGCAACTCGATCAGCTGAACTCAGGCAAAGCGACTGCTCGCGAAATCGAGCCAGTAGCAAAAGATTATGCAGCGAAACATCCCAAACGTGATGATCGTTACCGCGGATTGATGATGCTGGTTCAAGCTCATCTTCGCGAGAACAACCCGAATGCGGCAAAGGCATTGCTCCGGAATGTTATGACACTCGATGCACTAACCAACAACGCTGCTCAGCTGTTCGTCGAGATGAACGGCAGCGAACCGGCTCAATTGGCTGACTCTGAGCGTGTGCTGCGCGACGCACTCAAAAAGAACCCGCGCTATTCTGCATACATAAGATACACACTCGCATTTCCACTTTATCGCGATCGAGTTAAAGACATTGAAAAGACGAGAGGTGTTCTACGTGAGTTGATCGAGGGCTCTCCCACCGCAGATGGGTACTCCAAAACCGCGATTACCTGGTTACTGGACAATGCAAAGGATGAAAACGAGTTCAACGGCGACCTGAATCGCATTCTAAAAGCTCGCAGGGAGCACCCAGAAATCCCGGCACTGACACGATATCTGAGTGAATGGCGTCAATCCGCACGACGCGACACAAAACGGAAACAACGCACCAAACTTTTCGATGCAGCGTTGGCAAGAGCAGATGTTGATCCAATCACAAAACTTGCTGCCAAACAAAGCTTTAACTACACCAAACAGGAAACACAAGTACGCGATGCGCTCCTGTCCGATGATCTCGTGGGTAAGTTGAACAACACCTATGTCTGTCTCTTATACACATCTGACGCTGCCGACGACTCCTTACGTGTA
>CAJXTM010000814.1 GCA_913061385.1 uncultured Rhodopirellula sp.
AGATCAGCCTCGGTCTCGTGGGCTCGGAGATGTGTATAAGAGACAGATTCATCACTGATCACCGCGATTGCAAACGAACAAAGCAGTTCATCGATCCGCACCTTCAGCATTGGGTTTCCCGTTGCAGATTTTGACGAGACTGGATATGCCGCCCAAGTTGCCAAACACCTTGGAACACAACATCAAAGATTTGAGGTCATGCCCAGTGGCGTGGACATCATCGATAAACTCGTATGGCATTACGATGAGCCATTTGGTGATTCATCAGCGGTTCCGACCTGGTACCTTTCCGAACTTACAAAATCAGAGGTTACGGTTGCTTTGTCAGGTGATGGTGGTGACGAACTGTTCGCTGGATATGAACGGTATCGGGCTCTCTGGCTTAGCAATAAACTGCGAAAACTGTTCCCGGTTCATAAGATCCCAGGGTTGCAACTGATTCAAAAACTGCCCGACTCAAACCGTCGAAAATCTCTCGTGCGGAGAGGCAAACGTTTCCTAGAAGCACTGGACCAACCGCCCGCACGACGCTATTTGAATTGGTTGCAGATTTTCCCGGAATCCCTGAGGGCTTCGATCTACACGGATAGTTTTCTTGAATCATTGCCAGGCGATGATCCCTTTGATTTCCTTGACTCTATCTGGGCACAAAGTGCTGGCCGGGACTTGGTCACGCGTGCCTCAACTGCAGATATTCTTTCCTACCTACCGTGTGACCTATGCACAAAAGTCGACATTGCGTCGATGGCGCACGGTTTAGAAGTTCGACAACCACTACTTGATCATCGCATTGTTGAATTCGCGGCCTCACTTCCAGTAAATCTCAAATTTCGCGGACGCCGAGGCAAACTGATCCTGCAGGACACATTCGGATCGATGATTCCGAAATCAATTTTCACGCGAAAGAAAATGGGCTTTGGTATACCGATTGCCAATTGGTTTCGAGATGAACTCAAACCCATGGTGCATGACACGCTGCTGGCAAACGATGCACGAATCAATCCATACTTCCGGCGTGAATCGATTGCTGAACTGGTTCGCGCCCATGAGACCAACGAGCAAAATCATGGGTACCGACTTTGGAATCTTCTGATTCTGGAAAAGTGGCTCCGCGAGTGGACGTAGAACGCTATACGGTCAAACAGCACCAACCGTAGATGCTACTTCCGTTCCCGTCGGCGAACGGCGACACCAATCGCGGTTGAACTGACTACGAGCGTGATAAAGCCACCGAGCGTCGCCACTCCGAGCGTTGCGAGTCGTTGAGAAACCTCGATGTTCTTCGATGCATCCAGCATTAACTTACGCTCCGATTCAGTAACCCGGATCTCCACAGCATTTTCGTACTGCGTCGTTCCTCCGACCGTCAACTCACCGGAATACCGCCGCCCGGAAAGATCCCGATCTATTCGCTGATCGTTGATCTGATAGAAATCAGTACTCCCAAATGTACCCGTTACGTTTCCGATGTAATTTGACAATGCAGCACGACGCATCAGTTTCAAGTCCTGCAAACTCTGCTCTCGTGTATCGCTGGGGCCAGACACAACAACGAAGGTTGTCCCATTGCCCTCTTGTTTCACTGGGTCACTGATCCAGGTTGGTCGATCCTTCGGATACACTACATGATCGAGTGGTGCGACGGATAATTCTTTGGCACCCTGAACCTCCTTGGCTACCTTAACATTCTCTTGAGGCTTAGAACCGGGTTCGTCCGCTGTGACTCTGCCGAGCGTGCATCCAAGCAGAAAGGGTACTGTCAGAAGTAATGTTCGCCATTGAAAATCATGCATTAAACGATCCTCCTCGTGATGAATTCACAGCGGCGCCCTCAACAGATTTCCTTTGAGGGTTACGGGCCTGCATCGCCCTGCGATTGACCCAAGGTGCTGACAACTGCACGGCGATTGCGATTCCACCAGCAGATATCATCCCAATGGCCCCGGTGATTGGAATCAACTGATGCACCCCCCAACCGACCGAAACTGCAACTGCGATCGACCAAAGGCTCAGCCGTTTACGTCGCAGAGGGTCGACTGGCTTCCACCATCTCAGCAGCGCGAATAGCAACGCAAAATTCGCCATGAATGCTGAGGCTGTTGGGTTGGCATTCAGGAGAGGTGAATGCGTGAGCTCGCCACCATGTGATGTTGCGGAATAGAGATGCGGTGACAGGCTTGTAGAATTGACATCCCGCACCAAAGTATCGTCAAACGGGATCATCAAAAAGTCGCCCGTGAGATAAGCAAGAAAACCCACTCCAGCTCCAACGCCTGCCAAGACCAGTCGGCGTGTCAGTGGTTCTCCTTCATCACACTCCCACAATTTACCCAGAGCCAAAATGGCGAAGGTTGCACCAAGTATTATCACCGCAATCCATGCATAGAGTGCTATCGACTGGGCATACAGGGGTGAATTGGAAAGTCCGATAGCAGCAGCTGTCAACGACAGACCAGCGATTGAGAGCATTGCCGCAATCCAAGATGTATTCAGTTCCGCGATTCGGCTTAGTCGCGGTTTCGCACGCAATTCATTTCGGACGCTCTGAGACCAAGCGATGGGTGATACGACCTGGCGTTGTGGCGTGTATTCAACAGCCCTTCGTTGTGCCTCTGCATATTTCGGTTGTCGCCTCGATTGCAAAACCATCTTCCAGATCACGTAATACGGAACGTAACCGCACGCAATCACACTCAGCACTGTAAACAACCATGCACCATTGACAGTGGCGATGGCAACTAAGATCAGCAGCAGCAGTGCCAGCTGTTTCTGTTCCGCTTGAATCATTTTGGCATGGGGCCCTGACATCTGGCTGGTCCCGGTCCACCAGAGACTCAGGTCGTGCCAACTTGCTTGTACAGCCCGCGCGACTGGCTCTTCAAACAAATCCTGCTGCGTGTTGTTTTCTCCTGATTGATCCGGCAAACTTGGTTCAACAGAATGTGCAACCAAGATCGCTTCGATTGGCTCCGATTGCAACGATTCAAGCGGAGCAGAAACACCTGATTGCACAGGGCTGTTGGTTGCCTCAGGGCTGTTGGTTGCCTCAGGGCTGTTGGTTGCC
>CAJXTM010000815.1 GCA_913061385.1 uncultured Rhodopirellula sp.
GAGATGTGTATAAGAGACAGGTGCAAGCCGCAGCCATTATTCCCAACGGAGCGACATGTCGTTCCGTCAAGAAACGCATCGTCCGCTGCTGTATTCAAAGAAGGCGAAGCACGGCCGCGGTCAATCACCCCAACAGCACGGGAATGCGGTGCCACCGCCACCCAACGTGCTCACCATGCTCATTTCCGCGCGTTACTTGACAACCAAATTCACCAAGCGACCAGGGACAACAATCTGCTTTACGATTGTCTTTCCCTCAAGCAATGACTGCACCTTGGGATCATCCAGAGCGGCCTTCTGCAAATCATCTTTGCTGACGTCGGGCGCGACGCGAATCTTTGCTTTGACTTTACCATTGAGTTGCACGGGAACCTCGATGCTCGACTCGACCAAAGCCTCCGCTTCCCACTGTGGCCATGGCTGCTTCGAAATCGACTCGTCACCCCCAAGGATTTGCCACAATTCTTCGGCGAGGTGTGGCGCGTAGGGATTCAGGAGCACCAAGAACGATTGCATGGCTTCTTTGGGGCGAGATTTAGCCCGCGTGAAAAAGTTAGTGAATTCCATCATCCGTGCAATTGCAGTATTGAAACTCATCGACTCAGTGTCTTCAGTCACCTTCTTGATGGTTGTATGCAGCATCCGTTTTTGTTCGGCATCGCATGGCTGCTCACACACGGCGGAGGAAATCACCAATTCATCTTCTTTCGAATCAACAACCATTCGCCAAACACGGTCAAGAAAATTCTTTACCCCTCCAACTCCGGTCATGGCCCATGGCTTGGTCGCTTCCAAGGGTCCCATGAACATTTCGTACAGTCGCAACGCGTCTGCGCCGTACTCACGGACGACCTCGTCTGGATTAACAACGTTTCCCCGACTCTTCGACATTTTGAATGCCCGACTATCGATTTTGACATCCGGACTATTTTTCAGAACGAATCCATCGCCCTTCTTTTCGACTTGATCTTCAGTAAGTGTCGATGATGTGACCACCGCGCCATTCGGCCCGACGCGGTCCCCCTCAGCATTTCGTTTTACCTTGTTACTGGAGACGGGCTCACCTGCTTCATCCACATACCCACTGAATTCAACCTCACCAAGAATCATGCCTTGATTCACAAGTTTGCCGAAGGGTTCAGGACAACTAATGTGCCCGCGATCATGCAAAACTTTGTGCCAGAATCTTGAATAGAGCAAGTGCAACACAGCGTGCTCGGCACCCCCGACATAAAGGTCTACCGGCATCCATGTTTTTTCAAGCTCTGGATCGATCAGCGCTTGATCATTTTTCGGATCGATATAGCGGAGGTAGTACCAACAAGACCCCGCCCATTGCGGCATGGTGTTGGTTTCTCGGCGATAACGTTTTCCATCGAGGTTTACAAATAACCACTCATCATCAGCCTTCGCGAGCGGCGGCTCAGGCCGTCCGTGGGGTTTAAAATCTTCGAGTTCCGGCAAACGGACCGGCAATTCACTATCTGGTACTGCACGTTTCACCCCTGTCAGCGCGCCATCAGCATCCACTTCATGCAGAATCGGAAACGGTTCGCCCCAGAACCGTTGTCGCGAAAACAACCAATCCCGCAACTTGTAATTGACCGCTTCCGCTGCGAGCCCGTCTTCACTCAGCAACGCTATCACCGCGGCTTTGACAGCGTTGGTCTTCTGCCCGTCGAAGTCACCGCTGTTAATCGCACTGCCCTCGGCAACAAAACAAACACCACCGGACATGATCTCCGCTCGTTGCGGATGATCCTGAGGTGGATCAACAACCGGAATGACATTCAGATCAAATAGCTTTGCAAATTCAAAGTCACGCTCGTCATGCGCAGGAACTGCCATGATTGCCCCCGTTCCATATCCGGCCAACACATAGTCAGCAACCCAGATGGGAACCTGCTGACCATTGACGGGATTAATCGCGTAACTGCCGGTGAAGACACCAGTCTTGGCACGATCACCATCGGTTCGTTCACGATCACTTTTGAACGACGCTTTCTCACAATAAGCCTGGACCGCATCTTGCTGCGTCTGAGCCGTCAACTGGTCAAGCATCTCATGCTCTGGTGACACCACCATGTAGGTTGCACCAAAGAGTGTATCCGGCCTTGTCGTATAGACTCTCAAGACGCTTGAGTCAGGCTCGGACAAGAACCCGTTCTTCCGACGACTATCTGCCCATTCAGTTCGGGATGCCTCGTCGCCAACATAGAAATCGACTTCTGCTCCTGTGCTACGTCCGATCCAATCCCGCTGTAGTTTCTTAATGCCAATGGGCCAATCAACATTCTCCAACCCATCCAACAACCGTTCAGCATAGGACGTAATCCTAAGCATCCATTGTCGTAGCGGAATCCGCTTTACAGGGTGGCTTCCCCGCTCACTCTTGCCATCTTGAACCTCTTCATTGGCAAGTACTGTTCCCAATGCCGGACACCAGTTCACCAACGCATCATCTTGATACGCCAAACGGTGTTGATCCTGATACTTGCTAACTGCGTCAGCCCCTTGCATCTGCACCTCAGCCGGAAGGGGCAGCTCTGCGATTGGACGTCCTTTTTGCAAATCTACGTCGAACCATGTGTCGTAGAGGACCAGAAATATCCACTGCGTCCAGCGGAAATAGTCCTCATCCGTGGTAGAAACCATCCGATCCCAGTCATAACTGAACCCGAGCATTTTCAACTGGCGGGTGAAGTTATCGATATTGCGTTGGGTCTGGATTCGCGGATGCTCGCCCGTTTTGATGGCATGCTCTTCAGCAGGTAGCCCGAACGCGTCAAACCCCATGGGGTGCAAAACACTCTCGCCTTTGGCCCGGGCGAAACGTGCGACGATATCGGTCGCTGTGTATCCCTCGGGATGCCCCACATGCAGTCCGTCACCGCTGGGATAAGGGAACATGTCCAGAATGTAGCGTTTCTTTTCGCCTGCCTCTTCTGGAGTCCTGAAAGTCGAATGCTCGTCCCAGTAAGCCTGCCAGCGTGGTTCAATCTCGGATGGGTTATATCTGTCTCTTATACACATCTCCGAGCCCACGAGACCGAGGCTGATCT
>CAJXTM010000816.1 GCA_913061385.1 uncultured Rhodopirellula sp.
CTACACGTAAGGAGTCGTCGGCAGCGTCAGATGTGTATAAGAGACAGATCAAGCAGAGCCTGTTCATCAGGCGACATGTGGCTGGTGTCGATCGGCGGTTCGTTGCTCTTCTTTTCGTGAGCGAACTGTCCCAATGACAAGCCTTTGCTCGTCAGCATCTCGCGAATTTCGAACAGGCTGGTTTCGCCAAAATTCTTACTGCTGAGGAGTTCTGCCTCGCTTGTGCGAGTCAAATCGCCAATGCTGTCAATCCCCATCTTCTGCAGGCAATTTCGGCTTCGGACGCTGAGTTCGAAGTTGGTTACCGGCATATTGAGAGTTTGAGCCAGACGATCATTTCGCCGCTGTGCTTCCTCGTCGTAAAGCATGTTACCGGTCGCGGCAGCATCTTTCATGTACAAGAGAGTTTGCGGGTGGTTCGGGTAGCAATCCAGAATTCGCTTGTAGCACATCTGTGCCTTGTCGAACTGGTTGTTGTCTTCGTAGATCAAACCCAGATTGATCAGAACCCCGATGCCGGTTGGAAATGCTTTCGCAGCACGTTCGTACAGGGATAGACTTTCGTCATCATTCCCCATGCGATCATTTTCCAACGCCAGGCCAAACAACGCACCAGCGTGATTCTCGTCCGTCTGGACAGCTCGCTGATACAAAGCCAATGCCTCGTCCATGCGACCACCTACAGCGGCCACAGTGGCAGCACGCTGGTACATGTAGTCCGAGGTTTGCTCTGCAGGGCCAAAAATGTTGTCGAGAATCGCCAATGCTTCCTCGATACGACCTGCGTAGCGATAGGCTTCTGCGACGCCGATCTTGCATTGATCTTCGTTGTAGCCTGACGTCTGCGCCTTCTCGTACACACCAACCGTTTGGTTGTAGCTACCTAGTTCGAACATGCAGCGAGCTTGATAAAACAGTGCCATCGCGCTCCCGTCAGCAGTTTGCAGCGTTGTCAAAGCATCGCTGAACTTACCAAGCAGGAACTGACAGACGCCCATCTTGGTCTTACCAGCGGGGCTGAGTAGATCATCAGCCTCCATCTCGTTGACCGCGTCTCGCAGTTCACCAAAGTGACCGTAGTTCTCGGAAACAGCACTACGTATAGAACCGACGTCCGAGGGACCAAACGAATTATTCGAAAGGACCACTTCTTTCAAGTCGATAACTTCAAGTTCGACTTCACTCATAGAGACGAGTCTCCTGCCCAAGGGGCTATCAAGCGTTTGTGGGATTGAATCGCTGCGACTTCAAACGACATTCGCAAAGATTGATTAATTCTCTGTCAGAATACCAAGCACGAAAAGAGCCAGCGGTGGGATTTGAACCCACAACCTCCGCATTACGAATGCGATGCTCTGCCAATTGAAGCTACGCTGGCCTTTGTTCTGGTGACACGTTCACTGATCGAAACACGCGTACGAACGGAACTCTCCTCGCCAATTCCTGACAATGGCAGCCTTCAAACTACCTCAGGAACTCGAGACTTTCCTGTACGCCTCAACAACCACCGTGCCAAAATTGCGAAACCGTCCAAAAAATACGCTAAAATGGCAAATATCGTCAAGAGGCTGTTAACAAAGAAGACCGATTTGGTGGAATCTTCCCGAATAAAATCTCTTTAAACCCACCTCAAGCTCAAATTTCGGGCCCTCGGTGGCTCTCGGACAGTTCCAAAGGCAGTTCGCCGGCAGCCAGCGAACGCTCTTGAATCCGAGTTGGTTCACACCGAAAGAGGGGGCGGTAGGCGAACCGCGAACCTAGACCCCATGCCTCATAAGTGGATACTGTCTATTTGATCACCTTGGCGGTCTTGATCGTGATTGCCGTGACCGGAACATCCTGCATTCGCATGCCGGGGATGTCGCCACTCTCCTTCGAGCTGGTTTTGGTTCCTGAAATCGCATCGACGACTCCCAGTCCTTTGACAATGCGGCCAAAGACAGCGTAACCAGCGTTCCCCGCACTTCGGTTGAGGAAGGCATTGTCTTTTGTGTTGATGAAAAATTGACTCGTCGCGCTATTGGGGTCGTTCGTGCGAGCCATCGCAACGCTGTACTTCTTATTCACGAGGCCATTTCCACCTTCGTTGACGATTGGAGGCTTGGTCTTCTTTTCCTTCATGTTTCCATCGAGTCCGCCGCCTTGGATCATGAAGTTGGGGATGACACGATGGAAAATAGTGCCGTTGTAATGTCCGTTCTTCACGTAAGCGAGGAAGTTTGCAACCGTTTTGGGTGCTTTTACCGCGTCGAGTTCAATGATGATTTTGCCTGCGGTGGTATCGAGTTCAACCTCAGGCAACTTGCCCTCAGTTGTGGCTTGGGCCACCGCATCGCAAGATGTCATCACAGTCATGGCGGTGATCGCACAGGCAGTGACTGCGAGCATGCGAAAGCTGACTGCGGAAGAAATCTTGCTGCTGGGGATACTGAATAATGGCATGCGAGGCAGGCTCCTTACTTTGTGGGAAATTAAATTTGCGAGGCGGGGAGTGGCGAGCAAGTGATAGGTAACCACAGAGTTTTGGCAGAGTCGCGTTGAAAAGCACAAAACTACAAATCCGTTTCGAAAAGTGGAAGCGAATCTTATCGAGTTGCCCGCTTTGGATTTTGCGACTCCATTGCTCTGTCGGTTGGTCTGAACCCGCTGTGTGGACCGTTCTATCTCCTGAGCTTCCTAGTATTCTGCATTCTTCCGCGTCGCAGGAGAAGGGCAACCGCTCATGTTCGGGAAATGCAGCAGTTTGACCGAATTGGTTCAATTTTCGGCTCCCTCGTTTCTGTTCTGCCCGCAATGTTATTCAGTCAGGCCCGGTAACGCCCATTCAGGCTGGACTGATCTGCCGAATTGAACATTCTTCGGCAAGCAGTCAGGTATGGGATTTTGCGAGAATCAGGGATCTGCTTAGTATTGTCGCGGTCTCAGCAGGCTCCTCGATTGACACCTCTCGACGATGTTTTTGACTGCAGCGGCCAGACAAAAGCAAAGAATGTATGCGATTCTGGGACTAGCTCCTGTCTCTTATACACATCTGACGCTGCCGACGACTCCTTACGTGTA
>CAJXTM010000817.1 GCA_913061385.1 uncultured Rhodopirellula sp.
CGAGATCAGCCTCGGTCTCGTGGGCTCGGAGATGTGTATAAGAGACAGGCATGGCGTTGCAGCATCTTGATGGACGGTCGGTTGCGAAGGTGTTTCTTGGGACCAAGACTTCTTTGCCGGAACGGGAAGTGCTGTATTGGCACGGGATGGGCGAATTGCAGGCCATTCGACGAGGAGCCTGGAAGTTGTTCCTTAACCGAAAGGCAACCGTATCAGGACTCGGTGTCGATGGTGAGTTGCCAATCGAGCGACACGAAGCACTTGAGGATTTAGCGCAGGGAAAAGGGCCTGTGTTGTTCAATCTTGCAGAACACAAAGATGAGCTTTTTGATTACAGCGCGCAGAGGCCTGACATTGTCAAGCAACTTAGTGAACTCGCGGAACGCAAGTTAGATGAAACCAGACAAGCTAGGATTCCTTTGTGGCAGCCAAAAAATTGATTTGGTTGTGCAGAGAGACTCCTTGGAATGGGGGGCTCATGAAGGAAAATCGAGTTCTATGTTGTTCGCTGTATTTCTGGATTTTGGTGCGAATGAAATCTGATCACTTTAATCAAGAATTTTGAGGCGGAGGTTTTTGAACTCGACGACCATGCCAGGGTCATGAAGTTGAAGCTGCAGCATGCCTCGTTTTAGTCGCCTGTTCTTGGGCAGGTGCTCGGTGAACTCTGAAGCAACTTTGCCATTGATGTAGAGCATGAAATGATTGTCCCGAGCAATGATATGCACCTTGTTCCATTTGCCGCGGTGAATATCTGTATCCTGTAGCCCATCTTTGATGGGGGTGATTCGAGCCTGATCATTAGCGTCAATGACAAGTCGGTCTCCGCGGAAACAGCGATGTTCTGTTCTGCCTGGGGTGTGGAAATCCCATGCGCCGAGAACTTGCTTCCCGATACCAAGATGGCCAAGGTCAGCGTGATAAGATTGGAAATGACGTTTCTTGGTCGGGTCAGGGATGGCTCGGATGCTGACACCACTGTTTCCCTGGCGGGGAAAACGATAACTGAATTTCAATTCCATGTCCGCAATGTCTTCATTGCCTGCGTAGTTCAGGTAACCACGTATCTTTCCGCCCGTACCCTTGATGACTCCATCTACCACTTGCCAGGCATCGTCGGTGCCTGGCGGTGACGCTTTCCATCCATTGAGAGTTTTTCCATCAAAAATTGATTCAAAAGTGTTTTGGGTCGTTTGCTCTTGCCGTGCACGCTGCGTATCCGCGGCTTGTGTGCGGATTGGACGCTGCCACGTGACCATTGCCAGGCAGCCGATCACGACCTTCGTGAATGTTAGGCAGAATTTACCAGCAGGGCTCATGGACTTTTTCCAAGGTGGGGGAGCAGTAGATGAAAGCGATTCTTTACGCTTCAACGAATTTGTGAAGTAAGAGATGCCGCGTATTGGTGGTGTCAGGAACGCCCACCAACTGCCAACTGTCTTGATTGAGGCGGGTCGCTGGTATCTGTCCACCATAGCGAGTGATTGATAGCTGGGGATCTGTTTTACCAAAGCTTGCGTATGTTTAGTGTTTGAGCAGGCACTCGTAAGTCAGATGACATCAATTGCAGACGTGATGTGATTCTGCCTGAACTGCACTGTGTTGCCAAAATCCCATGAAAAACCATTTGTTTTCCTCGCCCGCCTGAAAAATGAAAAAAACACTTCGTTACCGGATTCTGTTGCTGGTCTTCCTGGTTGCCTGCTTTGGCTGGGGCATTCGCCGGTACAACTTTTCTGCTTTGCCAAATGGCGGCTTTGGCTTGGGTAAAGTTCACCAATTCCTGCAACGGAAGCCAGGTCCTGATAAACGTACGGAGAATCCAACCATAATTGGGCATCGAGGAGTATGGATTGAACTCAAGGGCGGCCGAGGGGGTGGTGGAAATACATTGGAATCAATTCAGATGGCAGTCGATGCGGATGTCGATTGGATCGAAGTTGATGTGCGCAAGTCAAAAGACGGAACGTTGTTTCTGTTTCATGATGAGGATGTTCGTCGTATGACCGACGCAGCGAAGTGTTTTCCCGACTGCACAGAATGGAGGTTTGAGTCATTTGCAGATAAAGACATCGCGACCTTGCGTGTTGACTATCCGGGGAAGGGTGTCACCGTGCCCGCGCTTGCGACTGTGCTCACGCAGTTTTCAAGTTCTTCGGGGACCAGGTTCATATTGGACCTAAAAGATGACAGCATCACTCCTGATGAATTGCGGGCTGCTGTTGGTGATTTGGATCCAGATCAATTTATCTTATTTGGACGAGAAGCCTGTCTAAAGTTATTTGCGAAGAAGGAAAAACAGAGCAGTGGCGAAAAACTGTATACGCTTGGGTACACCGCCTTATGGACTGAGGAATGGAATAAAATCAAATTTCTGTTTTCGCATGACTTCCTATTGCGAAAGTGTGACGAGCTTGGTTGCGAGTACTTGGTTTTGCCCGCGCTGTTTCTCAATCAATCTTTGATTGATCGTACGCACGACTCTGATCGAAAGGTGCTGGCGTACGGTATTGATGAAAAACACCCATTTAAGGTGACTGACCTCGGAGTAGATGGGCTGATTGTAGATGATCCTTCTGAGGTCATTCGTAAATACGCTCCTTGAGTGTTTGTTGAAACCGTAGCCTCTGGCATCTCGCGGCGACCAGCAGTTTTAATCACGATTGAGTACAGGGATACTCAAATGCCAATTCCTTAGATTCTTCAGGTATGTTTGGGTGACATGTTTCCCCATCGAGTGGCTTCCCACAAAGTTCTGTTTGTGTGCGTGAATCAAACGTCCTAATTGGCTAAGCTGTTGGCTGATCAATAAACCCCAGAGGGCTGACTATGCGTTTTTTCAAAGTTTTCGTTTTTCTGCTTGTCGTAGCTTGGTGTCACGTCGGCCGCGGTCAGGGGCAGAAGCCTCCGGTCACTGAGATCTACAAAACCTACGACGGAAACAACGATGGTGTGTTGGAAGCCAACGAAGTAGCCAGCAGCCGTTACGCAAGACAGTTTCCACGCTGTCTCTTATACACATCTCCGAGCCCACGAGACCGAGGCTGATCTCGTA
>CAJXTM010000818.1 GCA_913061385.1 uncultured Rhodopirellula sp.
TACACGTAAGGAGTCGTCGGCAGCGTCAGATGTGTATAAGAGACAGGATTTGGGAAGTCGTGACTTTCGTTTTTTACGTTTGACGAATCAACAGATCGCATGGAACTGGCGAGACCTTTTGAAGATCGATCGTGACTACTCACGCGACTTGATTCAGGATGCCCCAGGGAAACACGGCCAATCGGCGCAGTCCTCGCTGGCACTCACGGGCAGCCATTTGGAAGTGTACCTCGCAGCGCTGCAGCGAGCGGTCGCGGAGGCGATTCCTAATCCGGATAATGCACCGGTGAAGTACCAGCTTCATGGCAATGACTGGGAGAAAATGCACTATCTGAGTCGGAACGATTTAGCTCACGGGCCTCGGCGCAAACATAAGCCGTATCGTGGTCCCAGGTGGCTGGAAGACAATTTTCAGATTCCACTACCGCCGAACCATTTCTTTCGCATTTATCTTCACGACAACCGTACGGAAGGCCAGTTTCGTGTTCGTGTACGTTTGCGGAATGAACCGCCACAGGATGGTGGTGCTGTTCAGCCGCATGAGATGACGGTTTTTATGGATAAGGGTTTCAAGTCGCCAATGCATGCAGTGGATAGTTTTACGGTTGAGGCGAAAACTGGGCCTCAAGTGTTTGAGGTTTTCGGGAATGTTTTTGATTTCCTTGGCGTCGATCCAGCACCTGTCGGAGAAGACGAAGATCCGTACGGGATTGAAACGCATTTTAAGTATCGATTCATCACGATTCAAAATTGTTCGCCGCTCGGTTCGCCGTCCGACACGCCCATGAACAACAAGGACTGGATTGTGCATGGCGATGGGCATTATGTGCGGGCCGATGATCAGTGGGTTGATGCGTGGGGCGAGGAGTTTGGTAAGAAGAACTGGCTAAAACCGTCTCACGCCGGGGCTCAGCATCACACGATGGGCAAGCCATCGGTCTACAAACAGGTCATGAAGGACACGAGCCATGTCGTAGTGGAACGAATTGAATTTGACATGCCTTGGCAATGGCCGCCCGCCTCGATGCAACCGTTTTTGGAAAATGGGAAGCTAACTGACAACAGCATTGGCGGTGGAGTGCGGGCACTCGCCCAGCGAGCTTGGAAGCATCCGTTAAGCGACGACGAACGGAGCGAAATTGACGCTCTGCTTGGTTCGGAGCTGAAATCCGCATCCTCCAAAACCGAGGCGCTTCGCAATGTTTTGGCGACCGTTCTGACCGATGCCCGGTTCCTTTACCTCAGTGACACTTCTGCCTCTTTGCGGAATAAGAATCTTGAACAAGTCGGATGGCTGGCCGCGTTCCTTTGGCGTTCCGCACCTGACAAACGACTCCTGGCTCTGGCCGACCGAAAGGAACCACTCAGCGAAACACAGCTGTTGTCTGAGGTTGATCGGATGCTGGACGACCGCCGCAGTCGCCGCTTCGTATCGGATTTTACATCAGAGTGGTTGAATTTCAGCAAGCTGAATCAGACGGCGGTGAATCCCAACTACTACGGCTGGTGGAATCCTCTCTTTAAAAGCTACATGAAACAAGAGTCCGTCGAATTCTTGGATCTGTTGCTGCGAGAAAAACTGAGTTGCATGAACCTTATTTCTTCCGATTTTGTCGTCCTGAACGACATGATGGCCAAGTACTACGGGATTCCCAAGCCAATCAGCGGACATCGTTTCTCAAAGTTGGCGGCTCCGGAGGAACGTGGTGGTATCCTCACGCAGGCGTCCTTCCTGACGGCCCATTCAACCGGAGAGGATGCACACGCTGTACTTCGAGGAGTGTGGCTGAAAGGGCATTTGCTTGGCGATCCGCCTCGAGATCCACCACCCGCCGTTCCGGCTTTGGAAGATTTGGACGTGCCCGACGCGAACAAACTGTCGACAAAAGACCGCCTCGCCGCCCATCGAACCGGCGTTTGCTACGACTGCCACAAAGACATCGACCCGTGGGGAGTGGCGATGGAAGGGTTCGATGCAACAGGTAAGCAACGAAAACGAATCCTTAAGATCGTCGACGATCCACAGAAGCGACTGCAGTTGCCAGTCGAGTCCCGCACAGAGATCTCCGACGTCGCCATCAACGGAATGAGCGATCTGAAAGAGTTCATCCGGCAGAACCACGCCGACAGTTTCGCTTACAGTTTTAGCAAAGCCATGTTGTCGTTTGCATTGGGGCGACCCCTGAATTACCGCGATGCCGAACAACTTGAAAGTTTGACAGCCGAATTCGTTCAGCACGATTATCGCATGGACCAGCTCGTGAAAGTGATTGTTCTGCAGAAGCTACAGAGCCACCGTTTGAAAAAGCAAGTGCCATGATAACGCGAAAGCAACTACACTCTCCACTCAGCCGCCGCCACTTCCTGTACGGCACCGGCGTTGCCATGCTGTTGCCGCGGCTGGAATCGCTCGCTGCTGTACCGCAGGGTGAGTTGTCGACGCCAAAACGCCTGCTCGCTTTGTATGTCGGTCACGGTTTGGCGATCACTCGACAGGATGACCATCCGGCTCGCGACTGGAGCTGGTATCCGCGTGTTGTCGACGGCAAAATGAAGTTTGGGATTTCGACGGCCGCATATCAGCCGCTGGCTGAGGATATCTCGGTTTTCTATGGACTCGATCACCCTCAGGTTGTTGCCAGCAATGGCCACTCTTCAGCAGATTCATTCTTGACTGGAAGCAACCCACAGGGCTCGGTCATTCATCCGTCAGTTGATCAAGTCGCTGCGTTGACTCATGGTAAGAAGACACGATTTGCAAGCCTGACACTTGGCAATGAAGGTGGTCTCGGCATTCGCGGCGGATCGCACACGCTGTCGTACAACCGATCTGGTCGAGCGATCCCCTCCAATAACAGCCTTCAGTTGCTCTACAACCAATTATTCAATTCTACCCCTGAATTCATGCAGGCTGAGAAACAGCTGTTTCAGAAAAACAATAACCTTGTCGACCGCGTTCTCCAGTCGGCCAAAGATCTCAAACGCCGAACTAGTGCCGACGACAATCAACAAATCGATTCGTACCTCGATTCTGTTCGCGCAGTCGAGAAG
>CAJXTM010000819.1 GCA_913061385.1 uncultured Rhodopirellula sp.
GAGATCAGCCTCGGTCTCGTGGGCTCGGAGATGTGTATAAGAGACAGGCATGAGCACGCATTCAAATGAACTTGAACTGTTGGTCGCTAGGATCATTGATGGGCAACTTACCGTTGCGGAAGCAAGACGCCTTGATGGCTTGCTAGGGGAGTCTCCCGAAACGTTGCTGCACTATCAGGAATTGCTGGATGCTCATAGGACTCTCTGTGCAATTTATCCAGCAGATGTCTATGCCGCGTCGAGTGACGCGAACTTGAGCGACCCCCAACAGGATGTGATTCTGTTGGCGGAACCCATCAAGAAACGTTCCCGGCCAGCTATCACGATTATGGCGTTGGGCGCAGTTGCAGTCGCTATCATGGCGATGGTTCTCCTGAACGTATCTTCCCGGCTTCCGTTCAGCGGTGATTCCCAATCAGGTTCGCTTCCGAGTCTCGGTGGCACGTTGGCTGCTGTTGACGCGATTGAGTTTCCTGGCCGCGGGATTTGGAGTGCGGCGAGAGATGCTGACAACGCTCAAATCGCACGTTTGTTGAGAAACGGCGTCAACGTCGATTCACGGCTTGGGCGAAAGGAGCTTACCCCGCTGCATTTCGCAACGCTCTACGGGCACACGGACACGGCTGAGCTTTTGCTAGACAAAGAGGCGAACGTCATGGAAGTCGACGCCCACGGCAACACAGCATTGCATATGGCTGCTTTTTTGGGGCACAAGGCGATTGCCGAATTTCTGCTTGCTCGCGGCGCGAGAGCTAGTGAAGTAAACGCGATGGGACACACTCCGCTTGACCTCGTTTCTGACGAATGGAGCCCACGACTCGCTGCAAGATACGAGCAACTTAGCGATGACATGAAACAGAGGCTCGATCCAGAGCGAATACGACTCGCGCGATTGTCACTTGTGAAATTACTGCAAAAACACTTGCAGCAAGAGCAAGACGGCGTGGCGCAAACACATCGACAACAGACACTTCACCTGCTAACAATATTCTTCGGACTGCGATGGGAGCCCCAATGTTGACATTGAATCGAAACTTTTACGCCGTGAAAATTGCCTTTGTAGCGTTGTTTTTCGCGGGGTGTGACGACGCCGGCCAAGGAGTGTCGCCACCTGCTCAGTCGCCAATTAATGTGGATGTAAACGCCAAGCTTTACCGAGAATACGCAGGTCCGTTTGGCGCGGGCGTGTCTCAGGGGAAGTGCGGCGTTCAGGTATTTCTTTTAGACGAACAGTATTGGTTGGTGAGTTACCCAAACGGCCTTCCCGGTGCTGGGTGGAGTCAAGGCAAGTTGACCCTTGCAAACTCGAAACCTGCGAAAAATGGAATCCTCGAATTCACGGATGGAGAGATGTTTTATGCCGTTGATTTGAACAAAGATACGGTCTCAGCTCGAGGAGGCGACTGGGCGACAATGCTCGAGCGAGTGGAGCGAGACGAGCCAGTGATACCCGGTCGTGAGAAAGGGGTTGAGGCTCAGTGACAACCGTGAAGACTAATAACTACCAATTTGGCATCTTGAACCGGCCTTTCCTGCTCCTGATTCTAATGGCGTGGGGCGCGTTACCATGTGGCGGGCAAGAAGCGGATCGAACGTCAACTCGACTGCCGGATCTCTGGACAGCGGCCAAACGCGGATCGCTTGACGAAATTCATGATGCATTGGCAGGCGGCGCGAAGATTAACGCTCAGGACAAAAACGGAATTACTCCACTGTGTTGGAGTGCGATGTCTGGGCACAAGGACGCGGTTGCGGACCTCGTAGAAGCCGGAGCGGACGTCAACGGCTGTAATAGTGATGGGGCGACACCCCTGATTGCCGCCGCTCTTCTTGGTCGCACCAAAGTCATCGAAACGTTGTTGGAGCATGGGGCAAGGATTGACGTGATCAACGACGAAGGGGATGGCCCACTGGCCGTAATGGAAATACCTTGGGAGACGACAGCTGCCAAAGCGAGAACGCTTGGCATTGAAGTTGATAAGTATCAGGTCCGGCTGGGGCGGAAGAAGTCCGCGGAGGTTTTGCGAGAGCTCGGCGCGGTAGAAGGAAGTGGAAGCCCAATCGGTCTTGCTGTACTTGCTGGGATTATCGGTGGTGCCACTTGGCTCACCTATCGAGCGAAGAAAAAATGAACAAGTTGACCCTATGGAGTGCGTATCCCCCGAAAGACGGCATCATCGAGTTCATGCATGGGCAGATGTAGTATACCGTTGATTTGGATATAGACACTGGTTGATCGCGAATTGGAGATGATCGGGAATGGAAGCGGTTTTCGGTTCTACCATGTCTTCCGGCTAAATCCGGCACTACAAACAGAACCGTTACACGAAAGGCAGTTGCATCGAAGGCAAAGTGCCAGTGCCCACCCCGCCTCGTCGCTGTCGTTCAGCACTTGAGTTGCGGTCCCAACTCTTCCTGAGTTCTGTGAGACAGTTGGCTCGCCTTAATCATCAGGCACTCGGCCGATTCGTTCAAACGGGGGAGCGTGGAGCGAACGAGCAATCGCGGCCGCGACGCTCGGATGAGTTCCCGAAATGATAAGAAGACCGAAAGTTTGTCGGGAATCTCTCTACCTTCAAATATGGCGACGCAAAGCCAGAAAAGATGCAACCATGCGGAACGACTGATTCACCAAGATAGACTTTCGCATAGTAGCAAGTGTTGCTTTAGTGTGAGCGGGCCCGGGGTTTCAGCGACACTGAAAGCTCTCAAAAACCTCAGCAAATATCGTGCTGCAGTCGCACCACCCGTCGCCAATGTATCCTCAAGTTGAGCAGGCCGTACCAAACACGGCGTCGTTCCAGCATGTCAATAAAAATCGGTCTCACAATTCCTTCTATTGCCAGTTTTGCAACGCTTCCCTGCTTGATCCGACCTTATCAATTATGCATCCTCCTGTGAGCTGTAGCGGCGAATGTGGGCGAGGCTCAACGGGAAGGCGAGGTCACGAAGAATGCGGGAGTTCTCTTTCCCAAAGCACCTGCTATCGTGATCGATTTAGATCCTGTCTCTTATACACATCTCCGAGCCCACGAGACCGAGGCTGATCT
>CAJXTM010000820.1 GCA_913061385.1 uncultured Rhodopirellula sp.
CGAGATCAGCCTCGGTCTCGTGGGCTCGGAGATGTGTATAAGAGACAGCGGTATGTCCGTACAAAAATTCTCCATCGGAAAGAAAGAAAACAGCATCTGGTTTCAGGTTGCCCGCGATCTGCAATGCTCGCGCTGGCATGGTTCCGCCTTGCGGGCGGACTTGGTATCTCAGCCAAGTCAGTGCGGCCTGCTTATTGCTGGGGGTCGCTTGTCTCATCACGGCTTCGTTGTTCTTTAAGAACATTGGAAGGGCGTGGTTACTGTAAAGAATGACAGAAAAGTCTTGCTCGGCAGTGAGTTGATTGATCGATCCGATCAGCTCTGAGGTGGCACGCGTGAGCCGTTGTCCATTTCTAGCAGACATGCTGGAAGAGACATCAAGCACGAATACAAAGCTATTTCCATACGCTTCTGCACCGAAGAACTTGATGCTTTTGTTTTGCTTGCTGCGGTTACCGGACTCACCCGTGGTCTCGCTGGGGCTATTCGAGGTTTCAGCTTCTGTGCCGGGGAATGTGATGGGGAATGTGATGGGCGGCACTTCCACGAGATCCAGTGTGTCGATTGTTACAGTTTCCCGAATCGCCGAATTGGATTCAGGTGGTTCCTGTTTGGGGACTGAAACATCCACACTCGTCATGCTTGTGATTTCTTCAGTGTTCGCCCACGGGTCATGGTTGTCGGCGGTAGCAAGTGAGATGACCAAGGGATCTGACGGGGCACTGGGGATCAGCACCAGTGCTAAAACAATCAGGATCATCAGGTGCATGATCAGTGAAAATAAGAATCCGTAAAGTTGCTTTAGTTGCCGGTCTTGTTTTGTCTCAATATCACCTTCCTGCCCGGCAATTGCGGTCATCATGTGCGCATCGGGACGCGAGACCGGGGGTGCAGTCTTGCGTTTGGAATGCTCGATAGGTGGGGGAGTCAGCAAAGACTTCACTGTGGTAACAACGATTTGAACGCAATCGGAACACAGGCCTCATGCACTGGTTTGTTTCATCTCAGAGCCGGATCGCCGGCGTGCGGGTGCCATCATCTGCCCTTTTAGCCTAGCAATCGTTGGTCCGCACAACAAATTGTTTGTGTTTTGCGGTGTTGTTTGTCTGTTGACCTGATCGTGGCTGCGTCGTGGGTCTGACGACGATGAACCCCAGCTCGATCCGAATGAAACGCTTTTCGCACTGTGTTTTTGGTATTTTTCTTTTATGATGTCGGTTTGAGTGACGAGCACGTAGTACCCAGCGAGGATTTCGCGGGGGCCTGCTGGGCTGGATGCGATTGATGATGGGTTCAGCCGCACAAAATACGAGTGAATTTAGATTTCCCGCGATCGAGAAGGGCAAGCGTTTGCCAGCATGAGAACACTTCTGAAATTATTGATCGTGGCCGGGCTGCTGGGCGGCATGGGTGCTTTGGGGTACCAGCCGGCAAAGGATTATTGGCGGGAACGGAATAAGATCACTTGGAATACGGCTGAGGTTGAGTCCGGTGATATCACGCGATTTGTGAATTCCACGGGTACCGTCCAGCCCGTTTTGTCCGTGTCCATTGGTTCGTTTGTTTCAGGGCCCATCGTTGAGCTCAATGTTGACTTCAATGATGAGGTGAAAAAAGGTGACATTCTTGCCAAGGTTGATCCCCGACTTTTCAAGGCGGGTGTGGATCGGGACAACGCAACACTTTCGACGCGTGAAGCTGATCTCGAGCGTGTGGAAGCTCAGTTGCAACAATCGTTAAACAACTATCTTCGCGGGAAACGACTTCGGGGAACGAACAAGGATTTCATGTCCGATCGTGAGATGGACGCTTTGGTTTTCGATGTCAAGTCACTACAGGCTCAGCGGAAACTTGCACGGGCATCCATTTTGCAGGCCAAGGCGTCCTTGGAGACTTCCGAGGCAAATCTTAAATACTGCGAGGTTACGTCACCCGTAGATGGAGTTGTGATCAATCGTCTCATCAACCCTGGTCAGACATTGGCGGCACAATTCCAAACACCGGAGTTGTTTGTTGTGGCACCTGACCTCAGGGAAAAGGTACATGTGTTCGCATCTGTGGATGAGGCTGACATCGGGCTCATTCAAGCTGCAAAAAAAACAGATAAGCCAGTGGCATTCACTGTTGATGCACATCCTGATGAATTGTTTGATGGAGAGATCGAACAGATTCGAGTTAGCAGTGTTGCGACCCAGAATGTTGTTACCTATCCGGTCGTGATTGCCGCCAGCAATCCTGATTTGAAGTTACTGCCGGGCATGACTGCCAGCATTTCGTTTGAGGTCGATTCCACGCAGGACGTTCCGAAAATACCAAACGCTGCGTTGCGATTCTTTCCAGATAACGTCAAGCTCGTTCGCGAGGCGGACAGGAAGTTGATTGACGGTTCGACATGGAGAACAAAAAAGACTGAAGCGGAAGAAGACGAAGTTGCGAATCAGACCGCGAGCGAGAGTGCGGAGGCGCAGCGAAAAAAGAATCAGCGACACGTGTGGGTGGTTGATGGTGACTTGCTTCGTGCTGTTGAAGTCACGACCGGCTTGATGGAAAACAAGTTTACCGAGATGGTCTCGGGCGATTTGACGGTCGGTGATAAATTGGTCATTGGAAAGAAGGACTAGCTCAGCGATGTCTTTCTTTGATACGGTCCGCATCGCATTTCGTGCATTATTGAAAAATAAGATGCGAGCGGTTTTGACGATCATTGGTGTGGTGATTGGTATCGCGGCAGTGACCACCATTGTTTCAATAGGACAGGGTGCAAGCAAGCTCGTTAGCGGTGAGTTTGAGGCGCTTGGTACTAATGTGATTCTCGTTTTTCCCGGGCAGACTCGTCGCGGCGGTGCCCGGCAATCAGGTGCACCAACACTGACAACCAGTGATGCGGAATCCATCGGCACAGAATGTCCTGCTGTCCTTGCAGCATCACCGATTGTGGGCACGGCTGGACAAGTCATCTTTGGAAATGAGAATTGGAATCCAAAGCAGATGCAGGGGGTGGGGCAAGACCTGTCTCTTATACACATCTGACGCTGCCGACG
>CAJXTM010000821.1 GCA_913061385.1 uncultured Rhodopirellula sp.
GAGATCAGCCTCGGTCTCGTGGGCTCGGAGATGTGTATAAGAGACAGCCCCAACATGGGACGGCGTTCCAGCACGCAAACGCTCTTTCCACGCTTGGCAAGATAGGCTGCAGCAATCAGCCCGTTATGGCCTCCACCGATAATGATGCAATCGTACTTCTTCTGCTCACTCGAACTTGCCATTATCTCTGCCTAGCCTTGGGGCGTACTAAGTGGATCTCCACAGACACAACGGTTGAAGCGAATAGCAACAACACAAACACGTTGTCCCATTCAACCATTCGGTAGCATGAATCGCGATGCCCCATCCAGAAATTTGTCTGAAATTCCAGCGACCGCTACTTTTTGTCATAAGATTCACAACAAGTTTTCACTCAGCAACGACTTTCGCTCCTGAAACGAAATTGTAATTCGACAATGCGTACTCACCACGACCACCCTAAAACAGTGCTCGCACTCCTTCCAGCCACTTTGCCCCGTCAGGACACCTGTGCCCACACTGCCATTCGCCGGATGCTTTGCCATGCACATAGATGCTTTGCCATGCACATAATCGCAACTTGGCAAAAAAACGATCGCTAAGCTGAGCCGCCGAACCGAGGATTTCAGAAACAACTTGGTGCTTCGGAAGAATCGCGTTCTTTTGATCTTCTGACCAGTTCCGACTTTGGAAATTTCAGCACAAATCAATCAGCCTCCACCGGTATCCACTATATTTCACGGTGACTTTATCTCCACCTAAAAGGATTCCCACCATGCTTCGCGTCATCCTATGCCTCACTGTCGCTATTTCTCTTTGCTCGAACAGCCTTGCTCAAAAACTTGCCGCCGTGCCGGCTGACATCAACCCGGAATTACCAAACGTTTTGTTGATTGGGGACTCAATCTCAATCGGTTATACAAAACCCGTACGCGAGAAAATGAAAGGTCTGGCAAACGTCTTTCGTCCTTCCACCAACTGTGGTCCCACAACCAAAGGTGTGGCAGAACTGGACAAATGGTTGGGGGATCGAAAATGGAGCGTCATTCATTTCAACCATGGTCTGCACGACTTGAAATACATGGGACCCGACAACGAGAATCTCGCAGATCCCGAAAACTCAAAGTCCCGCCAGCAAGTCCCACCAGCTCAATACGCTGCTAACCTGAAGAAAATCGCTGAACGCCTGAAAAAGACCGGAGCCATCGTGATCTGGTGTGAAACAACGCCCGTTCCCGAAGGCGCCAAAGGACGAGTCGTAGGCGATAGCAAAAAGTACAACACGATCGCAGCCAAGGTGGTGCAAGAACTTGGCGATATTCAAACCAATCCACTATGGCGTTTATCTACCAAAGGAATACCAACCCGTCCTGCGAACGTTCACTACACAGCAGAAGGCTCTGACAAACTAGCTGATCAGGTTGCCCTCGTCATCAAAAAAAACCTGCCATGAGAAGCGGGAAAAAAACGACCTCTCAACACCTAACATGCTCAATGAAATTAACCGGTGAATTCACAAGACATGGTGACTCCACGACGCATGCTTGAGATGCACCCCAAGCAAACAAGCGAAATTACACGTTGACTACAAAAATCGCTGCCAGACTCACAGAGTAGCTGATGAAGACGAACAAGAGCGTCAGTCATTCACCGATCAAGGAACTGTGTGGTTTTGGTCTGGGATGTTTGGTAGGAGGTCTGACCGGAGTGGGGGCTGGCTTGTGGTGTCAGACAGAAGTGGCGATTATCACCAGTTACGCTCTTGGCTTTCTAAGCGGCGGTTTCCTCGGTGCACTCATCACAAGACGCTTGACCAGATAAAAAAGACAAGCATCAATCGTATAATCCATGGCTGCCACTCATCCAGCATGAACTGTTGCTCAATGCGACCCAAATGTCAGATGGCGACAGCCCGAAAAATTCGCTGCGACGGCTAGCACAACAGACACTTTCAGCATGCAAAAAAACCTCAACGGCATCCATGAACGCATGGAACCCTGAATTGATGGGCCGTAAAACGCAGCGGATCCCTCGTGAGGGATGATTGGATTTCAGGAAAAATCTGAGATTGTGGTCCAATTCTCAGTCGAAGTCGCGGATTATCAGTATGGACACCAATCCTGACCACGAACGATTCACCCGTCTGCTCATCGAACATGAGCCTGAATTACTCCAGTGCATTTTAGTCGCGGTACCCAATCGCTCGGATGCTCGCGACATCTTGCAGGAATGTTCGGTATCACTTTGGCGCAAGTTCAACAACTTCGAGCCAGAACGCCCCTTTGTTCCTTGGGCTTTGGGCTTCGTCAGAATCGAGATTCGTCGCTTCCTGAGAAAGTCTGCACACCGCAACCAATTGACTGAGCGGGCCGCTGTCTTGCTCCTGGAGGATCACAAAAACCTGACTGGGGAACTCGATCATCGCGAAACTCACTTGCAGGATTGCCTTGATCTGCTCTCTGAACGACAGAAAGAAATGGTCAATGGATATTATCGCATGGAGTATTCGGTGAGTGACTTATCGCAACAAACCGGACAGACGGTCGAAGCTGTCTACAAATCTCTCCAACGAATACGTCGCTCGCTTCATCATTGCGTTGAATCCAGAATGCGAGGGGCTGGATCATGAAACGGCTAGAGAATGAACCTTGGCAAGATTTGATCCAACAACACCTGGATGGAATCACGAGCAATGAAGAAGTCAAAAAACTGTCCGATCAGCTTGAGTCCTGCTCAGAAACTCGGACACTCTATTTGAAGCTCCAGCATCTTCACTCGACTCTCATGACTGACGAATTCAGTGAACCATCCAAAACTGAGCCAGAGCATCGCATTCTCAAACTCATCTCAGATCTTGAGCAGACCAACCGCATACTGAAACGGCGACGAATGCTCGTTACGCTTGCCGCCATTGCAGCAAGCGTGTTGGTCATACTGAGCAGTTGGTTGCTCTGGAACAGTCAACCCGAACGGATTGTGGAAATCACATCAATTCAAGGCGCTGTACAATGGACGGGCTGTCTCTTATACACATCTGACGCTGCCGACGACTC
>CAJXTM010000822.1 GCA_913061385.1 uncultured Rhodopirellula sp.
CACGTAAGGAGTCGTCGGCAGCGTCAGATGTGTATAAGAGACAGGTCTAGAGCCTCGTTAATGCTTACGCTCAAGCGGTCGTGGATCTCGCGATAGTCGTTATGTCGGTTGTTCATCAACACCGCACAATTCATGCCGTCAGGTCTTTGCAGCATCATTGCAGTTGTTCCAGGTAGGCTGCCAAACGAATTCCATTTTTGACGTTGGCCATCTTCGCGAAGTTCACCACTGTTCCAGTACTTTTGCATGAATTTGCAGAGCGAGATCGCAGATGTGGTAATTCCACCGTGGCTATCCATAATGTCTACGCAGAACGCTGAGTCTTTTACCGGATACCAAACCTCACTCGCGGGACGCTCCCGTATTGAATTGCGAGACAGGTAAAAATCAGGAATACCCAGAGGCTGGCAGATTATGCGTTGTACTACTTCTATGTATGGCCTACCTGTTACCTTTTCTGCAACGCGACCAAGAACACAATAGCCAAAATTCGAATAACAGTACTTTTCGCCCGGGTTGATCTGCAACGGTTGGGTCAGCATGTACTGAATGATGTTAACGGGGGTTACTTGTGTTTTCAGACGAAGTTCTTGCCGAATCATGTCGGTTCGGAACATCGGATCAAAGCTGACTTTTCCATCAAAGCCACCTTTATGCTCGAGAAGGTCTCCGACAGTGATGCGGTACAACCGCGGGTCAACAACGGGTCCGGCAGGAGCAATTCCCAGATTCTGGAATACCGGCAGGGAGAGGCTTAGTTTGTTACTGGCTACGAGTGATTTGATAACTGCTTTTGTAATCGGCTTGGAGCAACTAGCAATCCGCATCACTGCATTCGGATGGGTTGGCACATTGCCAAGTTTGTCCATCCATCCGTATCCACGACTGTAAAGAATTTGCTCACCATTAGCGATTGCAATCGTCGCGGCCTGGCAATCGACGCGACGCATGAAATCATCCACGATTGTGTCGATTTCTTGGAACTCGAGCTTGCCTGTACCTGTAGCGATCCGACCGGATTTAAGTCGCACAATAGATGGGCTAACGGTTTTTTTCTCGCGTCGATTCTGAGTGCGTTCCTGGACCGGATTCGATGTGTTTGCGTTAAGAATGTACTTCCGATCAGCCAAGCTCAGAATGTTAATGGCTACTTCTATTTGCTGCCCATTTGATTTCTTCAGAATGACCTTTGCACCTTCGACACGTACAAACTCGGCCTCTACTCGGTAGTCGCCAGAATTGTCTTGCCACTCGCGGGCGATGCCAATTGATGTAAAAGTAAAAAGAAACGTGTGCGTGGCTATCCGTAGAATTGTACGCAAACCACTCTGCTTGAGCGTGCTCATTCTCCGCCTCTACCCTTCGCTTGAGTTCTAGCTAAAACCAGAAAACAGGTTTTATGATTGGCGACGTTTCCACTTAAGACACTTGCCGCTGTGATTAACCAAGCCGAAAAACACTCCCCTGATGTGTCTATGATAGCGTCTGCTGTGCGTAGCTGCCATGTAGTCGAACAGCAAGTCGATATGGTAAACGCTCATATGGAAGTGACCCATCAGAGAAAAATTTGCGGACACTGCATAGCTGTTCACCTTTTGTAGGCATGCTCAAAAATCGCCTTGAGCATCGACGCTTTAGTCCGTCTGCACGAAGATGGCTATTGCACTCGCAGCACTGTAATTATTGCTTGTCCAATCTGAGTATTGGTTGGCGAGGTCAATAAATCGCCGTGGTTCTTACGCTCCACGGTAGCAGAGCCTGTGCCATCTTTTTCAAAGCACATTAGTAGATGAGTTCGTTGAGTAAGGGGACGTACTTGTGGTAGGCTTGTCGTGCAACTCGATTCAGTAAAAGGGGGTTTCATGCAACACTTCAATGTCTGTGGTTTATGGGTTTTGTTTTTGTTGCCATTGTTTGCGGGCTGTTCTGAGGACGTTCAGAAGCAGGTTGTATCGCAGGCAGAACAACCTGCCCCCGTCCATTACAACAAAGAGTTGAGTGACTTTCTTGGATGTCACGTTACGCATTCGGGCACCGCGTACGTGATTGACTTTACAGAGCCTGTCGTGGTAACGACTGATCTTTTTCCGAAATTTGGACGCCAAGTTTATGGATTCGATTATCAATCCGGGACACTGATTCCCAACTTGGAAGGACGAGTGGTTCTGTTCCTTCAGGGGCCTCCGATCCTATCGCAAGGTCTCTACACCTTAGACGGAAAAGAGCACGTTCGCGTTGACATATCCATTGACGTTAACGCACAGAAGGGAAATCGCTTAGGGTATTATCGGAGTAAGCTATATCATAATGAGTGGGCCCGGCCCAGTAATGTGCGAGGCGGTTGGCTGACAGTTAGTTCAGGGGGAGCAGCCTATTTCAAGGCTGCTCTTCAGTACCGTGGACACGAGATCGACAGCGTGAGTCCCGCAGATGTGGAAAGACGTTTACTGCACGAAGTGGTACAGCTTCATGTAAAGCTCGCTTCCCCAGACGACATTGCGGGGGCAAGGCTGGAAACCGTCGATAACCCAAGTGGACGTTGGGAATTTCAAAGGATCTCTACTCTTCGTGATAAACTCAAGCAAGCCAACGGTGAAAAGAAGCGAAGGCTTGAAAAGGAACTGCTGAGCTGGCTTCGAAAAGCGGCGGAAAAGGGGCATGTGTTAGCACAGCAGAGTATTGTTGACTTTTATGATCCTTCGAGTGAGCGAGGCGTGGTTTGGGGCAATAAACTCGAACAGTATGCTTGGACGGCTGTGTTAAAGCACCGGCGAGAAAATGTTCAAGAAGACAGAGATGGTGCTGAAATAAAACGTATTTTGCGGCGTGAGGCAGGATCAGCTGATACTGGCGATCTATTAGCCATCCGTAACGCAAACCCTTCGGATGTTGGCCTGTCCGCAGAAGAGCTTTCCGAGGCAAAGCTACTTGCCGCTGATTACATCGATCAATATGTGCCGACCAAGGAATGAGCTGGGGATGTCCGATTCGTTGTTGAAACTCTTGATGGTCTCTCTGGTGAAAACGTAG
>CAJXTM010000823.1 GCA_913061385.1 uncultured Rhodopirellula sp.
GGCGACAGAGATGATGTTCCACTGGCTGAGACCTTTGGCTTCAATCCGCAGGGTCTCCTCAATGGCCCGATGGATCGACTCGCCTGAATTCGTCCTATCGATAGCAACATCCAGCTTTCGGCCATTTGATTGATGGGCCAGTCTCATTCTCACAATTTGTGCATCGATACAGTCCTGCGGATCCGTCGCCAGATGAAAGCCTGGGTCTTTCAACTGATTCATCTCAAACGTCTTGCCTGGTGACTGATCACTAAGGCTTTCATGCAGGATGCATGCAGTAAAACAATTCTCCATCCTTTCCTTCATCCGCTTAGGTAGTTTGGCGTAGGTTTCCAGTGATCCTGCGCCTTGGTCGTACGCAAAAACGACCTGCATGGTCTTGTGGATGACCACGGGCACCAAGTCTCCCACATCGTCATGCTTGTGGGCTGTCTCGCTGTAGTCATCAGGATAGGCAAAGAAGTAATGGACCGCCCCACGACGATACGTCTCTACAGTGCACAGTCGCCCTCTGCCTTGATCTTTCAGTAGACATGAAATCTCATGCTCAAGCCTTTCAATGGCATCTGGGCTGACGTCAGGGGCTGTAGCCGGTAAATCATTACGCTTTCGCCACCAGCTAAGATGATCCACCTCATGTAATAGCTGTGCCGTATTGAACACTTGTGAATAGCGAAGCCGCGTCCACATTGATCGGCCATGCACGCTCATCTCCTGAGGCATGTTCAGCGCAAGATCGCTCACGCCATGTATCTTTGCTGCCTCCGTGATTGCCGTCATGCCTGACTGGCAACTCAGTTCGTAGACCGCCTGCAGCTCCAGATCAATCTGAGAAGCCTGTGACGCCGGCAGGTCCGTGATGTAATCCAGCATCGGATCCAGCTCACGCTTACCGAGCTCAGCCCAACACGGATCAAACTGACTGTGACCAAGAGTAACAAAGAACTCCTGAAGTAACTCATTGGGGACCATCCGCAGTATGGTCGGTATCGAAAACTGTCGTGACATATCTCTCTACTTTGCTCAAACCTCTTGTTGACCCAACGATGATCTCTGACAGGTTGGACACGTTTGGTCACACCCTTGAAAGAAATTATGCCGCTGGTTGATTTCGTATGATTCGGTGCAAATTTGGAATTCCCGAGGTCAGTTCGAGGTCGATTCTCTAATGCCTATAGATAGCGGACCGTCCGGTTAAGCGTTGGGAGCTGATCTCCAACGCAGCGGTTCGGTCATAGAACCATGAACAGAGATCATGAGCAAAGCATCACGCAAAAAGTCAAGCCACGCGTCGCAGGCGAGACGCGATTTGGTCAACCTGCTGGCAGAATCCGCCATTCGGCAACGTCGGCATTGCTGTTCTGAGAATGTGGAAAAATCGTCTGGCATTCGCGGTCTCGGCCTTGAGCCGCTCGCAAACACACGGCTCTCTGTGTCTGGGGTTTGCGAATCCGCAAACCATCCCTGTGTCGAAACACCCACATCGGAGATTGCATATGAACATACGCCTCAAAGCAGAGATTGCCCTGCTAGAGACAATGAAGGTCAATCAGCTAACCCAGAAGTTTGAAGCGATTTTTGGCGAACCGACAAGAAGCCGCCACAAACGCTACCTTATCCGCAGAATCGCATGGCGATTGCAAGCGAACGCGGAGGGTGGGCTATCTGAGCGTGCGAGACAGCGAGCAACGGAGCTGGCCAACGACGCAGACATTCGTGTGACAGCGCCCCGGTGTAACTCGATGGATGATCGACTTGCCATTGGAATGAGCGATTCAAATGTGAACCGCGACTCTCGCCTTCCCTGTCCCGGTAGTTGGATTGAGCGCGACTATAAAGGAAAAATGATTCGCGTCTTGGTCGATGAGGAGGGGTTCGAATACGACGGACGCCGATTCCGGTCGCTCTCTGCTATTGCAAAGTTGGTCACCGGCTCTCACGTGAACGGCTTCATGTTCTTCCGCCTGGGGAGGAAATCATGAATCGTATTAAGAAACCCAACAGCCAGGAAATTCGCTGCGCCATCTACACACGTAAATCGTGCGAAGAGGGATTGGATCAAGAGTTTAATTCGCTCCATGCACAGCGTGAATCAGCGGAGGCGTTTATCGCAAGCCAGCAGCACGAGGGTTGGCAGTGCCTGCCGGAGATGTACGACGACGGTGGTTTTTCAGGCGGGGACATGGAACGCCCAGCGCTCACCCGGCTTGTTGCCGACATTGATGCTGGCAAGATTGACTGCGTGGTTGTCTACAAGGTTGACCGGCTCAGTCGCTCACTTCTTGACTTCTCAAAGATCATGTCCACATTTGATGAACATGGGGTTTCGTTTGTTTCAGTCACGCAACAATTTAACACCACCCACTCAATGGGCCGGCTGACACTGAATATCCTTCTCTCGTTTGCGCAATTTGAACGTGAAATCATCGGTGAACGAATTCGCGACAAACTTGCAGCTCAGCGGCGTCGAGGCAAATGGACCGGTGGTATTCCAGTCCTCGGATATGACGTCGACCGCTCCGGCGTTAGTCCCAAGCTCGTCATCAACGCGGACGAAGCAAGACGAGTGCGACGCATCTTCAAACTCTATCTCCAACTGGGTTCGTTACTTCCAGTCGTGGAGAGCCTCAACAAACGTAAGTGGGTCAATAAATCTTGGACAACCAAAAAGGGGCTTCCCCGCGGGGGACGTCCATTCGACAAGCCCGCTGTTCACTCACTGATAACCAACCCGATTTATGCTGGCAAAACAAAGCATAAAAAAGAGCTCTATGACGGCGAACACGAATCGATCATTGATTCAAGTCTCTTTCAGCGTGTGCAAACCCAACTAAAGCAGAATAGCAACGGACGCGGCAACCACCTGGTCAATAAACACGGCGCACTGCTCAAGGGGCTCCTGCACTGCAAAGCATGTGGATGCAAAATGACTCACACGTTCTCGTGCCGTGGTACCAAGCGTTATCGCTACTATAAACTGTCTCTTATACACATCTGACGCTGCCGACGACTCCTTACGTGTAGA
>CAJXTM010000824.1 GCA_913061385.1 uncultured Rhodopirellula sp.
AGATCAGCCTCGGTCTCGTGGGCTCGGAGATGTGTATAAGAGACAGGATTTACACTTTCGGAACCCTACGTGCTGGGAGCCAATATGGACATGATTGACTTGTCACGTGACGGCAAGCTTGTCTCTACTGGACCAGCGATCGACTCGCGAGAGTGCCTTGGAGCGGTTGTATCCAATGGACGTGTCTTTTACATGTCGCAGGCCAGCGGCTTTGTCGTTTCGCAGACATTCGGAGCGAGTTCAAATGACTGGCCGGCCGTATGGGAACGCTGATCAGGCGGTCATCTGCTCAAAGATTTTCCGTTGCTCGATCAATGCTGCGACTTTGTCACTCGGGTTGGTGCGGGCTTCCAGTAAAATCCATCCGCTGTAATTCATTGCTTTGAACTTTTTCATCAAATCCGAATAGGGATATTTTCCTTCATTCAGTTCCCGGATGTGGACTGTGTCACCGAATCTGTCCTTGACCATGTCAAAGTTACCAGTGAGTCCTTCACCTTGCAGATCAATCTCATTGGAGTTCCAGCAGACGGTTGCGTTCGGGTGAGTTGCAACCTTGAAGATGTCGCGTACCACAGGTAGCTCGCTTGTACCACGTCCATGGACCTCCACACGAATCTGTTGACCTAAGGCATCGCCGAATTTTGCTACTTCATTCAAAGCCATACCGATTTGGTGAATGGTCTTTTCTCTGGGAATGTCTTTCACAAATCCATTCGGTTTGACTTTGACACCCGTCGCTCCACAGTCGTGCATCAAGCGGATGTAATCCTTTGTCAGCGCGACGTTGGCTTTGACCTTTGCGGGGTCATTTTCGTGGTACTGGGCATTGGACCCGTAGCCCACCAATTCAACGGGGCTATCGGCAAAACGCTTTTTGACTTCGGCTCTTTGTGCCTTTGACAAGACGGGTTCAACCCCATGAGCATGTTGAGTGCGTAATTCAACACCCATCACACCAGACTTTTCACAGACATTCAACAGAGTGGGAAGATCCATGTCCTTACCCCACAGGTAGGTTACCAAGCCAAATCTCATTCCACTGGGAGCATTGTTTGGCGGGGCAAACGCGTTTGCAAAACTCGGCAGGGTGCCAGTGCCAACAGCAGCGGCGATCGATGTTTTAAGAAATTGTCGGCGGGGTTGGTGTTTCATGATCATGAAATCCCATGAGTGAGACAGTAGCACGACAGCGACTGCTGAGTGACGGCGGGGCAACGTACGGATAGGCAATCCATAGCATAGACGTTTCTTGTTGCTTGTGTGTGGTTAACTTACGCGAGAAGTCAAACAACTTTTTGCCGCTGCTGACTGGTGTTGGGGGTCGCGTCTGCAATTTTCCACATGTAACGAGCAAGGGATGAGCGTTGTGGTGCAAATCTTGCTGCAGCCAATATTGTCTTGCGTCGGTGACCGATTAGGAGCTGTAGCGTTTTGGTAACTGTAATGTCACTCTCAGGCCAAATATCGCGGTCGCCAAAGTAGAAGATGCCCATCATATCGGCTGTCCATTGTCCGACGCCCCAGATCTCCGTCAAACACTGGCTTCGGGCGTGATGCGACAAACGCTTCAGATCGGTTGGCTCAAGTCGGCCTGAATTAGAAGCATCGGCAATTCCTTTCATGGCCCGCCCTTTCGCGCGCGACAAGCCGCACGCGCGAAGCCTCGTTGGGCTGGCATTGATCAAGTAATCGATCAGGGGCTGGGTTTCGCTGTCTGCCAGAACACGGTTCCAGATGGTCCGCGCCGCCTGCACTGAAAGTTGTTGGCCAGCGATCGTCCGACACATTGTGGTGACCAGCGGTTGGGTGGTGCCGCGATGTCTTGGCAGAGGGCCGCAGTCCGAAATTGCATGGTACAGCGTGCCGCTGATCTTGTCGGAGGTCGTTAGGAAATCTCTGTGAAGCTTTTGATTCATTCTAACACCACTCAGTATTTCATTTCGGCACTGCTTAGTGCTCAATTATTCGCATGTTGGCGTTTGCCATCACGCTTTCTCATTGTAAACCACCCATACGTGAGGCCGGAGAGTAGGTTGAAGCCGCCGATGGTCGCGAACAAGAACGAGAATCCATAGCTTTCACCCACGAATCCGAGTACCGGAGCACCAATGAATGTTCCTAAATCCAGCATCATCAGTGCAATCGCTGACCCGGTTCCACGGACTGCGATTGGAAAAGGCTGAAGAGTCAATGAAGTCATGGTGTGAAACATCAGGCTATGACCGGCACCCGTTAGGATCGCGGGGATTGAGATTAGCCATGGGTTACCCTCGTGAACAATGCTAAAGCAGAACATTCCAATCGACATGAGCAAAACACCCCAAAGTAGAACTTTTGCTGAACCAATTCGATCAGGGAGTCGTCGAGACAAAAGTCTCACGATGATTGCGACTCCTGCATAGAAAAGGAAAAACAGCCCGATCACGGAGACGCCCGGCATGTCCAAAGATTCACGATCGATGAAACTTGCTACGAAGATAAAGGGGGCGGTCATGCATACGCCAAACGCGAAGTCCACGAGCAAGATCGAACCGGGCCAGTGACGACGGGTGATCTGAACGAAATCTGAAAGACGTAGAGATGATTTTGAGCCCTCGTTGACTGTGGGGCGGAGGAAGTACAGCAGCACCAGGGGAAGAGCATTGGCTATCGCCGCTACAAGAAAGAGCATCTCAAAGTTGTCACGCAGTCGATTCGCCAGAAACAGGTCTCCAACGAATGGGCCAGTTAACATTCCCAGAAATCCACCAATTCCAAAAATGCCTATCGCCTCTGTCTTGCGGCTTTCAGGACTGGTTTGTGAGATGTAAGTCAAGCCGCTTGCGAATACGATTGCCGATCCCATCACGAGCCCGGACCGAACGAGGAAAATCTCAAGATCGATGCTCTCGAGAAATAGATTCGTCAAAGCCGAGAGGGAAAAGAAAACGAGGCCACATGCCCACATGACCCTTGCGCCCAGACGATTGATCCCTGTCTCTTATACACATCTCCGAGCCCACGAGACCGAGGCT
>CAJXTM010000825.1 GCA_913061385.1 uncultured Rhodopirellula sp.
TCGGTCTCGTGGGCTCGGAGATGTGTATAAGAGACAGGAAGTTAGTTGTGCCATTCCGATAAGCAGGTTGTTTTTCTCTGTTTTCAGATGCTCACGGAACTGTTCGGCAGTAGCCTCAATCGGTTTAGTTATTCCGCTTGCAGTCAGTGTTGAAAGCCACTCAGCGGCATCGGGTGAGGCCGAAGGTAGGTTCCCATTGTGATAAGGGTGCTCGCCTTCAAGAAAATAGTCAGCCAATTTCCAGAACCGTCCCAACGACAGGCTCCAACTGGCAATGCGTTGCAGGTCTGTGAAAGAGTCACAGACTTGACCTGGCCAGTGAGCGAGCAGTGCGGTTGCAATCTCACCGCTGTCGATTGCTTCTCCCAGTTTTGCGCCGAGATCCAAGAATGCTGCGTCACTGGCAGCATCGATCGGTTTGGCTGTCAAAGCTTCCAGATCGCCAGCGGCGGATTGCATGATGACTTTGGCTTCGTCACCAAAGCCGCGACCACCAGCAAAGTCGATCGGGATCATGCCGCAGTAGCCAATCCGGGCCAACGTGGCTGTTAGATCTGCAGGTGTTGTTCCGGAAAAGCGTCCGTAGACAGGTGGACCAATTCCGATCGCCTGTTGAATCTGTTCGTGGGAATCAACGAATACTGACTCTGCCTGTGACATGGTCATCGCGTCCAAGCAAATATCGCTTGCCGGACCACCGCCTGCCCACCCAAGCGTTTCTGATTTCAATAGTTCCCTGAGGGTGTCCACTCTGGGGTCGGTTGATTGAGACAGAGCTTGGCAGAGGTCAGCGTCGACGAGAATGTTCGACGGCGTCTGCCTTACGTCTTCTTCAGCCTCTTGCTCCGAAGCGGCGTTCTCGGCGACCGTCTCAGCGGCGATCTGCAGCAACGCTTCCACGGTTGATTTGCTGGTCAGGACGAGATCGATGAGGTGGGGGTCTGATGAAAAATAGTGGTCTCGTTCTTCGGCAAGACAATCAAAGACATCGTGCAGGGCTGCAATGGAATCGCTGGCGTTGCCCTCAACAAAAGCCTTTGCGGCGGCCACGAGTCGATTTTGAAGATGGATCTCATCCAGATTGCTGGTATATCGAAGCCGTCGTGTCATGACCTGAATCTGCAGCGAGGCATAAGCTGCCGCATGGAAATCTTGTTCCGTGACGGTTCGCGAACCCTCTGTCAGCGGTGGGCAAGGTTCCAAATTAAGCTTCTGGGACATCGCTTCACGGCTATCACCGGTTATCCAGCACACTGCTTCTGTCTGCTCTGCACGAATCTGATATCCGTCAGGGAGCATGCCGAGACTGGGATTGGGCACCGTGAACAAACGTTGCCCAATCGGTTCGGGAGGGGCGTCGGCGCGATACCATGTGGGAATCTGCTCGGTCTGGGCCAGCAATCGTGGATGCCAAAGAACCGTCCAGGCGGCTAACAAGCTACGAGCGTCATAATCAGACAAATCGGACGGAAAGTCCTCCAGCGTCGAAACGGGGATGAGGACGCAGCACTCGTCAAAAACTGGCATGGCGGAATAAATTTGACTTGGAAGTGCGGGAATTGATAAGATTTAGCCTTGGAGAGCGATGCGTCGGAGCTGTTCACCCCGGCTCTTCAGCCCTGCAGGTCGTTGCTTTTCTGTTATTTTCGTCGATTGATAGTCCGAATAATCCGTTTTCAGAGGTGGACATGGCTCGACGCTGTGTTTAAACCGATATTCCTTCATCTTACTGCCGCAGTTTTTTTCCATTTCTTATCACACGCGGTAGAATGAAGAGTGCAGTTTTCGGATTGTAACTGTAACGGGGACTTCGGTCCTGTGGGTGTCACACCAAACTTTTCCATATTTAATGGCTTCTGATGTTGTAATGCTGGCCTCTTGGACCCGTGGGATTGTCACGGGTGGCCTCGCTTTCAGAATCCATTCAAAAAGTAGAACCCTGTTTCCAGCAATTTTTAGAATCGCAGATTTCCTATGGCAAATAATCAGAGCGTTTGGGGCATCGAGATTGGCCAAACCGCCCTCAAAGCATTGCGTTGCACCATGGTCGACGGCGAGATCATGGCGGACGCCTTCGATTTCATTGAGTATCCCAAAATTCTCAGTCAGCCCGAGGCTGACGCAGACGAATTGATTGCGGATGCTGTTGCCCAGTTATTAGAACGAAATGACTCCATCACAGATAAGGTCTGTGTCAGCGTCCCGGGGCAAAGCGGTCTGGCAAAATTCTTCAAGCCACCACCAGTCGAAGTCAAGAAAGTAGCGGATATTGTTCGCTACGAGGCTCGACAGCAGATTCCGTTTGATCTGGCTGATGTCGTCTGGGATTTTCAGATGATGCCCGGCAGTATGGTTGAGGAAGGCTACGCCTTGGAAAGCGAGGTGGGGCTGTTCGCCATGAAGCGTGAACAAGCCTACCGTCAACTGGCTCCGTTTGATCGCGCCGATATCGAAGTCGATGTCGTTCAACTGGCACCCTTGGCGCTCTACAACATGCTGGCTTACGACCGCATGAACGATCGGCTAGATGCGGATGTCTTCGATCCCGATAACCCGCCAGCCTCCAGTGTTGTGCTGTCCATTGGTACTGATTCAAGTGATCTCATCATCACCAACGGTTTCCGTATTTGGCAGCGAAGTATGCCGATTGGTGGTAATCACTTCACTCGACAATTGACAAAAGATCTCAAGCTAACCTTTGCCAAAGCGGAGCATCTGAAACGAAACGCACGCGAGGCGGTTGACCCCAAGCTCGTTTTCCAGACGATGCGGCCCGTTTTTAATGACCTCGTAACTGAGGTTCAACGCTCGATTGGCTTCTTCCGAAGCCTCGATAAGAAAGCTGAAATCGGTGAACTGTTACTGACTGGTAATACAGTCAAAATGCCTGGTCTGGCTGCCTACCTCGAGAAAAACCTGGGATTTGATGTTCAGGTGCTCGATCGATTCAATCGACTCAGCGGTGATGATGCTGTCTCTTATACACATCTCCGAGCCCACGAGACCGAGGCTGAT
>CAJXTM010000826.1 GCA_913061385.1 uncultured Rhodopirellula sp.
ACGAGATCAGCCTCGGTCTCGTGGGCTCGGAGATGTGTATAAGAGACAGCAGGATGATTGAGTCGCTAGCTGATAGCTTGGCGAACGTTGAACAAGGCGTGCTTGGGATTACTGACGCAGGTATTCGGAGGGATAATCAAGATTCGATCCCCATCGTTTCCGTGTCGCGTGAGTTGATCTCAAATGCTCTCTCCGCAAGTACTGGTAAGACGCTTGAAGATCTTGAAGCAGCCATCGATGAGACGGGAAGTCCGCAAAGTGTTTTGTTGCTTGGCGTCACTGCGGCTTTGAAGTCAGAGCTAAAGCCCTCGGTTGCGAATACAAACAATGTGCTGGGGCTTCTGCCTGGAAAGGGTGAGTTGGCGGACCAGACAGTGGTTGTCGGTGCTCACTATGACCATGTTGGAATGGGCGGCTATGGATCATTGGCGCCGGGAACGGTCGCCATCCACAACGGTGCGGACGATAATGCAAGTGGTACGTCCGCCATGCTAGCAATCGCTGGGCGGATGATGGGCCGGTTAGCGGATACCAAGTCTCATCGCCAAGTGTTGTTCATGGGCTTCAGTGCCGAGGAGCGTGGTTTGCTGGGTAGTCAGCATTACGTCAAGAATCCGGTGATTCCTTTGGAGTCGACGGTAGCGATGGTGAACCTCGACATGGTGGGGCGTTTGCGAGATAACGAACTGACTATCTATGGCACGGGATCTGCGCCGAGTTTTGACGGCTTGGTTGAGAAGGCCAACGAGGACTACAACTTCAATTTGTTTAAGGTGCCTTCTGGGTATGGTCCAAGCGACCATCAGTCTTTTTACACCGCTGGTGTGCCTGTTTTGTTCTTCTTCACTGGGTTGCACGACAATTACCATCGCCCAACTGATGATTTCGACAAAATCGAGTTTGGCGGACTAACCCGAATAACCGATATAGTTTCTGACGTCACTTATGAATTGGCGACTTTGGAGCAGCGTCCGGAATATGCTGAAACAGAGAATCGCGTTCGTGTTCGGCGGCAGATCACCGCATACATGGGGGTGTCGCTGGCGAATCGCGAGGATTCAGTGGTGATTTCGGGGTTGGTTCAAGGAGCACCCGCGGAGCGTGCCGGTTTAAAAACCGGTGATTCATTGGAAAAGCTCGGCGATCAGTCGGTCAAGAACTCCCAGCAAGTGTTGGAATTCATGCGGTCACGTTCACCCGGTCAGAAAATGCCGGTAACGGTGAAGCGTGACGGTGAGTCCATTTCGTTAACCCTCGAATTGGCGGCGCGGCCCGAGGGCTGAGTTCGCTGCCAAAACAAACATTTTTTTCGCCAGAGCATCGTGTTCAGCGATTTCAACCTTTACGTCTACAAGAATTGGTGACAGAATCCGACTCGAATCGAAACCGCTGGGCCCACAGGCAGCGAATAGAGGAGAGTTTCCGACCTTGGCGATGGACGCCGGAATTGGTTGGGAGGATGCGAAAGCATTTGGATAACAACGCACCCATAACGCAAGGAGAGCGGACGTGCGATCATTCGGAAAATCGGCCATCATGTTGGCCATCGTTACAATTTCAACACTAGTGCCCGCGTACGTTTTGGCGCAGGCTCCTGCCGCGGCAGGGCAAAGCACGGGTCATCGTGTAGCAGTCGTTGACATTGCTTATATCTTTAAGACACATCCTGGCATCCGAGCTGAAGTCTCACAGGTTGAGCAGGATCTTAAAAATTTCGATGCAGGGCTGAAAACCAAGCAAGCTGAACTTAAGCAAATTGCTGAACAGTTGAAGTCTTTCAAAGTTGGCTCGCCTGAATACTCCGCAAAGGAACAAGAACTTGCCTTGACGGAGTCAAAGCTCCGAATCGACATGGCTAGCAAGCGGCGTGAGTTGGCTGACGCCGAAGCGCGGATCTACTATCAGAATTATGAGCGTATCACCGCTGGTGTGAAGGTCATGGCTGAATACTACAAGATCAATCTTGTTCTTCGCTACAACAGCGACAAAATGGATCTTGAAAAGCCCGATACTGTGATCCGCGGCGTGATGAAGAACATTGTCTATCACGACGATGATCTCGACATGACCAAAGCGATCATGCAATACCTGACTAAGCAGATGGAGCAGCAGGCTGCTGCACCGACTCAGGGTGTTCAGCGGAACTAGGTTTTGCAACTCAGATGAGTTGCGGATCCGTTTATGGTAGTTCGAATCGCCATGTAATTGCGTGGCGATTTCGAGAGTGGGGCGTGGGCGACTTTCGTTCACGCCGTTTTGAAATTTCATAGTTCCGGCAAGGATGTTGGAACTCACAGCGCAGGGAGGCCCGAGCGTGAACCCTTCACGCAACGAACATACGATTGCAGTCTCGTGCGAAGTCAGTGGTCGAGGCTATTGGAACGGACAGGAGGCTCGGGTCATTATTCACCCGGCTGCCCTTGGCACAGGTGTGCGTCTGATTCGTTCTGATTTGCCATCAATCCCGGTTTGCGACGCGCTCGTCAGTCGTCGGTATGATGCCAGTCTGAGAACAAACCTTGCCAACGGCGAGGCGAAGTTTCAGATGGTTGAGCACTTGATGGCTGCGTTATACGCGTTAGAGATTGACAACTGTATTTGTGAGATCGACGCCGAAGAACTACCGTCACTGGATGGCAGTAGCTTCGAGTTTGTTAAGCAATTAAGCAACGCCGGCTTGATTGTGCAAGCTGCACCCAGGAAGCGGCTTGTGATCCGCGACCGTCATCGCATCGGAACGATGGATGGATGGGTTGAGGCGGTTCCTTCGCATGCTGGTGAATCCTACTTTGAGTATCAACTCAGCTTTGACGATGAGACACCGATTGCTCCGCAGGCATTTGGGCTTGAGCTGACGCCAGATCGCTTCATTCGTGAAGTCGCAGGTGCCAGAACCTTTGTGACCAAGGCTCAGGCTGAACAGATCAGAGAAGCCGGGCTTGCTTCTCATGTCACAAATAAAGACCCTGTCTCTTATACACATCTGACGCTGCCGACGACTCCTTACGTGTAG
>CAJXTM010000827.1 GCA_913061385.1 uncultured Rhodopirellula sp.
AGATCAGCCTCGGTCTCGTGGGCTCGGAGATGTGTATAAGAGACAGGTGTTGCTAGAGGAGAAATCCCTATACGAAATTAGCGTCAAAGAAAGGTCGAGACTGCGCAACGAACAGATCGGCTTTCTTTTCCAGAGTTTCAACCTCGTTCCGTACCTGAACGCGATCGAAAACGTGCAGCTACCCATGTCGCTCTATGGAACGGATCGGGAGAGTCAACAGAATCAAGCAAAACAACTGCTTGAGCGGTTTGGATTGGGTGATCGCCTGATGCACAAACCAAGCGAATTAAGTGCAGGGCAACAACAACGAGTCGCGATGGCCCGAACACTCTCGATGGGGCCACGTTTAATTTTGGCCGATGAGCCGACCGGCAACTTGGATCCTGAATCACGTGACCTCGTACTCAAAACTCTTCACAAGCTTTGTGAAGCGGGAAGCACGATCATTCTTGTCACGCATGATGCGTCTGTCTCGTCAACTGCGGACCGCGTCTTTCATATCGCGGATGGTCATGCCGTCGAAACCACTTCCTCGGAGTACTGCGAGGCGGCCTAGACCTCAACGATGCTTTCCGAGATGTCATTCAGTCGGTTTACGATCTGCTTCTTTCCACGCAGCTTTAGGCTGCCGGCATTGCCGGTAAGCAGCGATTGTTAAAGGTGTTTGCATCCTTCGTTGATTCTTTTCGGGTTGGGCCTGGCAGCAGTGCCAGTGCATCCAGTCCCTGGCTTCGTTAGGCGACTCGCCAACACCAAAGTGGCCAGCGAACGTGCGAGCCGATTTGCATCAGCAACTGGCTCATGCTTTTAGCGTCGCGTTGTTGAAAAACCTGGATAGACTGTGCCACCGAACCGAATTTCGTGCGGTCGCTGCAACCACGCTATACAACAATCGAGCACTGGGTTGAGTGAGTACGAATCATTGACCATTCGCCGTTCATTGCTTCATGATTAAACCACCAGCAGTTACAGCCACCATTCTGCAATTGCATATGATCCGATTTAACTTTCATTTGCCTAACAATTCCCGCTATATTTTGCAAATGCGTACATTGGCTGCATCGATGGTCTCTTGTCTCTGGGGCACACCCAGCAACTTGCCTACCATCCGCATCAGCATGCATGAATCTCGTCGATGTACAGAAGAACTTTTGAAACAGATAAAATGACGCCTTACTCGCCGCCACGCTCTCCGATTGGAAATCCGCAGGACTTCCGTTTCATGAGAGCCATGTTTGTACTCATCCTAAGTACCATCATCGCCGCCAGCAGCATCTTGATGGTCGGGCCGCAGATCATCGTCATTGTGCCTTTGGCCTTGGTATTAGGAATTTTCTTTGCTGTGCGCCGATCCTTTGGTTCGCTGGTGTGCTTTGGCTATCCGTTCACATTTGGTCTGATCATTGCGTGGATCGGTTACAAAGAGACGCCCGGCTACGAACAAACCCTGACGTTTGCCGTTTTAGTTGGAGTCGGGTTGTTTGCGTGTGTCCTGATCGCGGTGGGTTTGTGGCTGTCGTTACCTGACAGAAAAGGCAAAGAGCCCGTTAGGGGCAATTGAGAGTCTCAGGAACTGCCGTCCCTTGGTTCGACCGAAAAGACCCACCGTTGGCATCAGCTTGTGTCAATCTTGCGAACGAAAGCCGGTCCAAAGGGATTTGCATTGCACGTGCTTTGCTGACTTTGGTAAGCCTTTCATTCCCTGCCAGACATGCAATTCAGGTGACCCAACGGCCTTCCTTGACCGACAGTTCATCGGGGTACCTACCGAAGTACCTCCGGATTGCCTGCCGGTAATGGCTATGAGGGATGCTAGCCACTTTGCGAAATTGCCTGCTGAAATGAGCTAGGCCAGTTCAAGGAGTGAAGCGGCGACGTTCTGGCAATGGGATGAACGGTGAGTCCAGTTTACAATGAGGGGGCCGGAAGAGCGTAATGCCTATTCCGGCCAGCTTTTAACTGGGCGTTGCGGAAAAGGAGATAAAGTTCCATGCACAGAATCACGCGTTGTTTCGTTGTTACCCTGCTGGGGCTATTTTCGTTCGTCAGCATAGTCGGAGCCGAAGACTGGCCTACGTGGCGACATGACGCTGGCCGCACGAATATCTCAGCCGAAGAGATCCCCGCTCCGCTGCATCTTCAATGGAAGCGGGAACTTCCGAAGGTTACACCCGCTTTCCGCAAGTCGCGGCTCCAATTCGACCAGGGCTACGAGCCGATTATTCTGGGCGACACCATGTACGTTGCGGTGCCGCACATTGACGCGGTCGTCGCCTATGCGGTCGAGACAGGTGAAGAGAAGTGGCGGTTCTACACAGCCGGTCCCGTGCGTCTGGCACCAGTCGCTTGGCGTGACAAGCTGTACTTCGGATCGGACGACGGACATCTGTACTGTTTGAATGCGTCCGATGGTACGTTGCAATGGAAATTTCGTGCTGTCCCCTCAGCTCGGAAAATCTTAGGTAATGGCCGATTGATTTCTGTCTGGCCTGTCCGCGGAGGACCGGTGTTGGCCGATAAGACCATCTATTTCGCTGCCGGAGTCTGGCCGTTGGAGGGCGTCTTTGTCTACGCGCTGGATGCCCAGTCGGGCCAAGTCAAATGGGTCAACGATCGCTGCGGAACCTTGTATGGCAAGCAACCGCACGTCGGTGCCGAAGCCTTAGGAGGCCTCTCGCCGCAAGGATACCTGTTGGTTAATGGAGACAAACTGCTGGTTCCCTGTGGTGCAGCACAACCGGCCACTTTCAATCGCCATAGTGGCGAATTGCTCGACTTCACTCTCCCGTCTGAAGGAACCATTCCCGGTGGCTGGTTCATGCGAATGGATCCTCAACTTGCCCGCGATATCCGTCGCGGCAAGATTGAGTTCGACAGTGTTGTCAATCGCGATCAGCATGAGGGTGGGCTACGTACAGGAAAGGGAGTCGCCGGATCGCGAACGCAGGTGACACTTGGTGCTGTCTCTTATACACATCTCCGAGCCCACGAGACCGAGGCTGATCTCG
>CAJXTM010000828.1 GCA_913061385.1 uncultured Rhodopirellula sp.
CGAGATCAGCCTCGGTCTCGTGGGCTCGGAGATGTGTATAAGAGACAGACTTGGCACCTTGGTGATTTTGCCGCAGCCAGCATCAAGCGAATTCGCGAACAGGTTGGTAATCGCCGTGTGATCTGCGGGCTTAGCGGAGGTGTCGACTCCAGTGTTGTTGCTGCGTTACTTTACGAGGCTATCGGTCCCCAGCTCTCTTGCATCCTTGTTGACAATGGATTGTTGCGAAAAAATGAGCAGGCGATCGTAATTAGAGAATTCACTGATCACTTCAAAACAGATTTGCATGTGGTTGAAGGTGAAGAAATGTTCATGTCGACTCTCGCCGGGATTAGTGAGCCTCAAGAGAAACGTCGCCGCATTGGTCACGCGTTCATTGAGTGCTTCAAGCAGGAGGCGGAAAATATTGAAGACGCTTCGTTCCTTGCGCAGGGAACTCTTTATCCCGATGTGATCGAAAGCGGGGCAGACCCCGATGGTCCAGCCGCAACGATTAAATTGCATCACAATGTTGGTGGATTGCCAGACGAACTTGGGTTCGAACTGATCGAGCCGTTGCGTGATCTTTTTAAAGATGAAGTGCGGCGATTGGGACTGGAGTTAGGACTGCCGGAATCATTAGTCTGGCGTCATCCATTCCCCGGGCCGGGACTTGCCGTTCGCTGTCTAGGTGAAGTCACGCGAGAAAAGCTTTTGGTGCTGCGAGAAGCTGACGCGATTGTGGTCGAAGAAATTGAAAATGCTGGCCTTTATCGTGAAACCAGCCAATCCTTCGCTGTGTTGCTGCCAGTGCAAAGCGTGGGTGTGATGGGAGATGCCCGCACCTATGAGAATGCTGTCGCGATTCGAAGTGTTGACACAAACGATTTTATGACCGCTGATTGGAGTCGTTTGCCATACGATTTGTTGGCACGCATGAGTTCCAGGATCATCAACGAGGTCAAGGGAGTGAATCGCGTGTGTTACGACATCAGTAGTAAACCGCCCGCGACGATCGAATGGGAATGAACGCCCTCGTCTTGAATGCGTTCTTGTCTGACTAAAAATTTACTTAGAGTTGATTGTTGATCCATGTCCCGCCAGTACATTTACCAAGTTGAAAATCTCACCAAGAAACATGGCCAAAAGGTTGTCCTCGATGATATTTGCTTGGCTTTCTATCCCGGTGCCAAAATTGGGGTTCTGGGACCCAATGGCGCTGGTAAATCCACTTTGCTCAGGATCATGGCGGGTCAAGACACCGAGTTTGATGGTGTAGCAAGATTGGGCAATGGTTTCTCCGTCGGGTATCTGCAGCAGGAACCGCCGTTGGATGAAACCAAGACGGTGTTCGAGAATGTGCAACTCGCGGTCGCTGAACGACAAGCCATTCTCGATCGTTACAACGAGATCAGTGTGTTGCTCGGTGAAGTTACCGACGATGCTCAGATGCAGAAGCTTTGTGATGAAATGGCGACGCTTCAAGACACTATCGATGCGAATAATCTTTGGGAACTTGATCGTCAGGTGGAAATGTCCATGGCGGTCATGAACCTGCCTCCGGGCGATGCCGATGTTACTAACTTGTCCGGTGGTGAACGCCGCCGTGTCGCGCTCTGCCAATTGATGATCCGGCAACCCGATCTTCTTCTGCTCGACGAACCAACCAATCATCTTGATGCCGAAAGTGTCTCCTGGTTAGAGCAGCACCTGGCGAAGTATCCAGGAACCGTCGTTGCTGTGACTCACGACCGGTATTTCCTCGACAATGTTGCTCAATGGATCCTTGAAATTGATCGCGGGGAAGGCATTCCATTCGAAGGCAATTACACGGCTTGGCTGGAAAATCGCGAAAAGCGAATGAAGATCGAACAGAGGCAGCAGCAAGCTCGACAGCGAACGTTGTCACGCGAGTTGGAATGGATTCGTATGAGCCCCAAGGCCCGGCAGGCCAAAAGCAAAGCCAGGATCCGCTCCTACGAAGAAATGTCGGCACAGACTTTCGAGGAGCGACCTGATGATCTGGAAATTCAGATTCCCTCAGGAAAGCATCTGGGAGATCTGGTTATCGAGGCCACAGGCATCCACAAAGCATTTGGCGATAAAGTGTTGATGGATGACCTGAACTTTCGACTTCCCGCTGGTGGAATTGTGGGGGTGATTGGTCCCAATGGCACCGGCAAGACAACGTTGTTTCGCATGCTGACAGGGCAAGACCAACCGGATCAGGGGCAGATCCGTGTCGGTGATACGGTTGATCTGGGGTACGTCGACCAGAGTCGCGACTCTCTCTCGCCAGAGAAAACCGTGTTTGAAGAGATCAGCGGTGGTACTGAAACCATCGTCATGGGTGGCCGTGACGTTGCCGCACGAGCATACGTTGCCAGATTCAATTTCAAAGGCACTGACCAGGAAAAAAAGGTTGGGAAGCTGTCTGGCGGAGAGCGGAACCGCGTTCACTTAGCCAAGTTGCTGCGGCAGGGTTGCAACGTCTTGCTACTGGATGAACCGACCAACGACCTTGATGTCGATACTTTACGGGCTCTTGAGGAAGCAATTGCGAACTTTGCTGGGTGTGTTGTGGTCACCAGTCACGACCGCTGGTTCCTTGATCGACTCGCAACGCATATTCTGGCATTCGAAGGCGACGGAAAGCTAACTTGGTGTGAAGGTAATTTTGACACTTACGAACGTAACCTGCGCGAACGGATGGGGGATGATCCCGATGACGATAGCGCTACAAGACGAGCCAAATATAAGAGTATTCATGCTGGCTGATTAGCGTCAGTTGCAGCACAGCACATGTGGGGTCAACACAACCATTTTGTTAAAGATAAGCTAGTGTGCAGTCATTAACTGGTTTGCTGGTCCTTACTGCCCGATGAATCGGGACAGATTTTATCACACATTCGAATTTTACTCCCACGGATTAGAGAACCATGACGATTCTTCGTATCGGAACCAACGAAAAGTACTCAGATGGATGCTGTCTCTTATACACATCTGACGCTGCCGACGACTCCTTACGT
>CAJXTM010000829.1 GCA_913061385.1 uncultured Rhodopirellula sp.
GCCTCGGTCTCGTGGGCTCGGAGATGTGTATAAGAGACAGGTTCTTAAAAGTGGGATGTGGTTCAGCTTTGAATCGGCCTTTGCTTCCACTGCACCTGGGACGATCGCAAGAACCTCTTTCATGCCAGCGGTGATAATGCTGTCTTTGCTTAGAGATCGACCCGGCTCGGTGACGCTTGGATTGGCCTCGTCGACAAAGATCCAAAGCTCATTCGCGCTGTCCTTCAGGACTTCGTAAGGCATGTGAGACTGCCAAACCAGGTCCGGGGTGTACATGCCCTGAGCGTTGGCTTGTCCCGGGATGTTGATTTCCAAGAGGTCCCACAACTTGCGAATATCGCCCTTGGGAACAGGTCCCCCGCCTCCAAACATACCGCCAGGTGATTGCTTGGGCGCGCCAGTTGGTGTGATGTATCCGGTTCCCACAGGAGCTGGATCTTCGAAAATAGCGACAGGAACGCCCGTTTCAATTGCCTGAATCAGCCGGTCGAATTGGGCTGGTTCCAGAGATGAGGGTTGAACCGCAATCATCGCATCGTAAAGGCCGCGAGTTACCGGTGAATTGAGATCGACTTCCTCGACTTCGTATTGCTTTGATAATTCATCAATCAAGAGATGACGGCTTACCTGCTGCATGGACATACCTTGCATGACCGTGCCACCCATCAGGCGTGCGTCGGTGGCTACGACGCCAATCCGCTTTCGCTTGCCAGAGGCAACGGTATTGATTGACCGCACCAATTCGTATTCAACAGGAATCCCATATTCGAAAATTGGGACGGTTACCTTTTCCAAACCAGACTTGAAAGCCGCACCCATGATCAACTGCTTCTGCTTGGCGGTCCCCTTCTCTCTCACCATTCGATTGACGGGTTGAATTCCGAAACGCTCGGCTGCGAGCGCTGCGTCATCACTGAACAGCTCAATGTCGTCGTACAGATTCACCTCGATGGTGCGGTTGCGTTTGGCGGCTTCGCTGCGGAACTCTTTCAGCATATTGATCAGTTCGTAACGCGTTCGAGCGTAGACTTCAGGGATGTCTTTGCTGATAAAGGCATCAATCACCACCGGACGATCACCGTCGAGTTCGCGGATCAGTTGCTTGGTTGCGGGGGCCAGTGAACTGACCTTGCCCTCCGTGAGATCTTGTCTGATGAAGTCCCAGTTGCGAATGAGAGTCACGCAGCTGGTTGTGATGGCGATCAGGGCCACGATTCTTATCAGGTATTGCCACGCCATCGTGTTTCCATCTTTTCCTCCGGTCCAGTGTCGGCGGCCAATCAGCACCATGCAGGTGTACAACGCGATCGCTGCGACCAAGGAAAAGTAAACGATGGATGAGCTGCTGATGACCCCGCGTCCAAAGTCGTCAAACGGCCTTGAAATGCCTGATCCAGACACAAGCAAGGCAGCCGCACGATTCGGAATGAAGGACTCGGCGAGTGACGCAAAAGCTAAGGGCGCGTTGAAGAGTGCACCCAAAATGAAGCCGACTGTCAAGTTTCCCGTCAAGAACGACGCGACCATTCCGATCGCAAGCATTGCCAGGCCCACAAACCAGTAGCCGATGTAACTGCTGAAAATCAAACCGATATCCAGACCACCTTCGGTCAGAATGGCAAGCGTCCCGAAGGTGCTAAGTTGGCTGAACAACAGCGACGCAGTGAAAATTGCAGCCGCAGACATGTACTTGCCAATGACAATGTCGAAGTCGTCAGCTGGAAGCGTCAAAAGAAGCTCGTCGGTACCCTGACGCTTCTCTTCTGACCAAATACTCATCGTGATTGCGGGTATGAAGATCAGCATGATCATCGGATACCAGAAATTGAGCTGATCGAGGGTGGCTAGGTTCTGATTGAAAAACTCGTAAGGCCAGAATGCGGCCAAAGAGGTCAAAAAGACAAAGATGCAGAGGAACACATAGCCCGTCGGATTACTAAAGTAACCAGTGAAGTTGCGTTTCATGACCGCGAATGCGGCCCGCTTGGTTGCTGAAAGCAATGCCACGATGGCAAGCAGGAATAGCAGAAATACAATGTCATAAAATAACAGGCTGAGGAGAGCCGTTGCGACGTTAGACATAAATGATCTGTTGCAGTGAAGTTTTTAGTGGCCGGGGAAATGTTTCGCTGGTTCTATCCAGTGAAACAAGGATCGCTTCAAGAGGTTCAGGCGGTATTGGCGTGCGTTAATGTGTTGAAGGCTTCATCAAGGTCTCCGTTGCCCTTTTGACGTAGCGTTTCAACATCGCCTTCGTAAACTAAGCGACCTTCGTTGATCATGACGACTCGGTTGGCCATCGCTTCGACTTCCTGAAGAATATGCGTACTCAGCAGGATTGTCTTGGTCTCTGCGAGGCGTCGCATCGTATCTCGAACACCCCTGATTTGATTAGGGTCCAGGCCCGCCGTTGGTTCGTCTAGAATCAGCACATCTGGATCATGTAGAAGCGCCTGGCTCATGCCGACACGCTGCTTGAAACCTTTGGAGAGTTTGCTGATTGGTTTGTGTACCACCGAAGACAAGTCGCAAAGGTCGATGGCGCGATCGATGTGGTCGCGTTTTTTCGCGGTAGGGATGCCTCGGGCCTCTGCAAAGAAGTCCAGCATCGACATGGGAGTCATCTCTGGATAGAGGGGACCATTCTCTGGCAAGTAGCCCAGTCGGCGACTGCCTGCGATGCGGTCTTCCATCATGTTGTGGCCGGCAATCCTAGCTTCACCTTCGCTGGCTGCTATGTAACCGGTAAGCATTTTCATGGTTGTGCTTTTTCCAGCGCCATTCGGACCCAGGAAAGCAACCAGCTCACCTTCGCTTACCGAGAAACTTACCTCTCGGGCGGCCGCGAAGGGGCCATAAAACTTGCTCAAGCCGATCGCTTCGATCATTGGCCGACGGACACTGGGGACGGCATCGGACGCCGAACCAGACTTCTTCTTTTCGTTGTCTTCGGGAGCTGTCTCTTATACACATCTGACGCTGCCGACGACTCCTTACGTGTAGAT
>CAJXTM010000830.1 GCA_913061385.1 uncultured Rhodopirellula sp.
GGTCTCGTGGGCTCGGAGATGTGTATAAGAGACAGGGACTTATCTATGAGTCAGGTGAAAGTGGGTCAGGTGAAAAGGCCGTTGGCGAGGACATCAATGTCGTGCAGGCAGGGGTTCACTTACCAGATGACTGGCGTGTAGCAGTTTTAAAGCCACTGGATCACGAGTTTGCTGTCAGTGGCGAGCGGGAGCGTCAGAAATTTGCAAGGCTGCTGCCAGCTTCTGCACAGGTTGGCCACGAATTGCGGCGTCTGGTGACTGAAGAAATTATTCCAGCAGCCAAGCAGAGTGATTTCGCGGCATTTGCTGATAGCACGCGAATTTACAATGAGTTGAGCGGGCAGTTGTTTACCAAGGTTCAGGGTGGGCCCTACAACGGGCCCGCTGTCACTCGAGTGATTGAATGGCTGAGTGATCGTGGAGTGCCCGGTCATGGACAGAGTAGTTGGGGGCCAGGAGTATTCGCTTGGTTCGAATCAACAAAGGTAGCTGAGAGGTGCTTGGCATCACTGCCCGGTAATATCGAGTTGGTGACATTGGCCTCGGCTCGTAATGAGCCGCGATCAGTTCTAGTGTCTGGAAGCCCCTAAAGACTTGCTTTTTGACATTGGCTGAAAAATAGCCTCACGAATCTGGATCGGTTGCTTCCTCATCGTCAGATACCGGTGCGCTGATCTCAGCCCTCAGGGACCATGCACCCAAGAGGATGGCACACGCGAAGTAACCAGCTACGTATTCAAGAACTGGGCCCCGGTTCGCTGCATCGAGAACAATGTTCCCCCAGCTTTCTGGTCCAAACAGTAGAAACAGCTGATTCCCAGGTAGAGGCGAGTGAATGATTCCGAAGGCTGTCAGGGCTCCCGCAAGAGACATCACTACGGCTGCTTCCTTGACATCGCGATCAATGATTTTTGCTAAAACCCAAGCCCATAATAGGCTCGTGATAATGAAGCCACTGCTAAGCATACCGACGGTTTTGAGATTTGTTTGCAGCAACGCGTTCTGTAAGCTCGCGAGACTGATGCCCGCATCTCTTAACGCTGCATCACCAAACATTTGGTTGGGGAAACTGAGGGCAAGAAATGCGAGGGCTGGAAGGCAGGCCAGAGCAACAGCCGCGTAGTGTTTTCGGGGCGTCGCCAAAAAACTCTGGGCCGTGATCTCGAGGCCAACAAAGACCAGGATCGGGTAGACGGTTGCAGCGGGGATATAGGCATTGATCCATGCAAAATAGCCGACCAAGCCTGCTGAGCCGATGAGTAACGCTGTTCCCAAGGTGTATGCAGCTCGACCACCCATGGCTTTGTACGCGGGGTGCCCGATGTAGGGTGTCGTTTGGATGACACCTCCGGAGAACCCGGCAATCAAGGTTGCAAATGCCTCTACCCCGATCACTGTTCTGGTATCGTAATTGTCTCCCGCCGCTGCCGCACTCTCAGTGCAATCAATGCCTCCAACTACAGTTCCAATTGCAAATGGTAAGGCAATCGGGAGATATGGAATCGCATCGTCAAAGTCGGCGATCCATGCAAACTGCCAAGCCTCCAGCCACTGCGAAGGAAACCACTGGATGCCGGGGGGTGCGGACGGGAAATCGTAGTTGGTTCCCGGGATGAGGCACATGACATAGAACACGATGCTCGCAACCAGCAAAGCACCCAACGTGCCAGGTGTCCTGCCGGGAAGTGGAATTCGGCCGACTAAAGTGCTCAGCACGATCACCAGAGCAATCATTCCCGGCAAAGGATGCCGAAATATTTCCATCAGGGGAATAAAGCTGATCAATACCAGTGCGATTGCCGCCAGTGAGCCCAGCAGTCCAGCTCGGGGAATGACCCGGCGGACCCATTCTGTGAATGGTGCCAGCGAGAACTTCAAAGCACCGCTCATGACAATGCACCAAATGCCAATGTGCCATGTCCGATAGGCTGCCTCCTGTTCGCTCAGTTGCATGCCCAGACCTTGCAGGTAGGACGGCCCCAGAATGAACAGAATGATTCCAAATGTACTGGGAGTGTCCAGTCCGAGTGGCATCGCTGTTACATCATCACGGCCTGTTCGTTTAGCCAGCCGGAAGGCAAGAACGAAGAACGCGAGATCACCAATGAGGACGCCCAACGCCGTGCCGGGGATCATCGCAGAGACTGCAAAATCGACTGGAAAGCCAAATCCTTTGAGCAGGGCCACCATCAATATCAGGCCAGCGATGTTATCAAGCATCAACCCGAAAAATGCGTTAATGTCGCCGCGGCGGGCCCATCGGTAAGGAACGCGGCTATTTTCTTGTATATTCAAGGCGATTCGTCTCGATGAATTGAAGTTCAATAGCGATGTTGTAATTGCCATCCCTCCCCTTATCCATACAGCTCTACAGAGGGGTGGCAGTGAATGACGGATTGGTTTTTGACTTTATCGAGATTTTGGGGATACTAAACCTGTGCTTTTCGGTCATAGAGTTGCGGACTTCAACATTATTCTCCGCGTAGTTCAGTGTGACCGATAACAAGGCACGCCATTTTTGTGTGTAACGCACGCCTTTATTTTTGTTTTACTTGCCTTTTCCCCAACGATGGTGGATCATTCGATGAATGCATTAGCACCAGTCGCTTCCTTGAACTTGCAGAGCGACGTCTCAGACGAAAGCCTGATCGCCCAGTATCGAGAAAGCGAAGATCGCGGTCTTTTCGAGGCCCTGATGCGACGCTACGAGCGTGAGATGTACAGCTATCTACGGCGGTACATCGGCAATGCCGAGATGGCTGAGGATGCCTTTCAGGGAACCTTTTTACAGGTTCATCTGAAGTGCCACCAATTTGATCCGGCCCGTCGTTTTCGTCCTTGGTTGTATGCGATCGCCACAAATCAGGCGATTGATGTACAGCGGCGAAATAAAAGGCATCGCATGGTCAGCCTCGACCGTTCCTCGTCCAGTGAGAAGGATGAGCGAGGAAATAGCCTGTCTCTTATACACATCTGACGCTGCCGACGACTCCTTACGTGTAGA
>CAJXTM010000831.1 GCA_913061385.1 uncultured Rhodopirellula sp.
GAAAATAACAGTGCGGATGAGAGGACTTGAACCTCCACGCCCTTGCGGGCACTAGAACCTGAATCTAGCGCGTCTGCCAATTCCGCCACATCCGCGACTTCAATTGCATCTGGCCTTTCCCTGAACCGGGAAAATGGCGACGAATCTTGCGAAACCCCTCCACGACTGACTGAGAGAATAATAGGTCGCTGGATTACTGACAAGGGTCATCCCAGAGGTACCGCCATTTGAATGTTCCTGCATTTTCCTGTCTCGTGATTCAGTAGAATGAGGGTCCGACAAAGGGCTTTTCGCGTCATCGCATCCTAGCACCGAATGGCCTCCGGAAGCCTCCGCTCGTAAAAGATGGCATCACCAATGAAAATTCACTGTCTGGGGACAGCCGGCTACCATCCCAACGACTCACGCCAAACGTCCTGCTACTACCTGCCCGACTCTGGGATTGCACTCGACGCAGGAACCGGTGCCTATCGACTCCCTCAATTCCTGACCGGTAGTTCGCTGGACATCTTGCTGTCTCATGCGCATTTGGATCACACCGTGGGTTTGACGTTTTTGCTGGATATGCTTGCCAACCACCCGCTAGACCGAATCCAGATCTGGGGAGAATCAGACAAACTTGATGCCGTCCGCGATCATTTATTCCATTCCTTGATTTTCCCCGCTCGCCTGGAAGCCAGTTGGAATCCAATCGACGACTCTGCGGAGTTTGCCATTGGCGAAACCCGAGTTTCATGGCGCCGCCAAGATCACCCGGGAGGATCAGTTGCTTACCGTCTCGAATGGCCGAACGGAAAACGGCTCGTCTACTCGACGGACACTACTGGCGATACCAGCCCGGAATACATCACCTGGAGTCGTCATGCTGATCTGTTGATGCATGAATGCTACTTTCGCAACGAGGCTGCCGAGTGGGCTCAAACAACAGGTCATAGCTGGACGGATCGCGTTGCAGAAATTGCGAGACTGAACACACCCAAAAAACTGCTACTGACCCACATCAACCCGCTTGAAAGTGCCTCTGATCCAGTTGAAAGCGATCTGATTCAGCAACAAATCAAAGCTGAAACTCTGATCGCCGAGGATGGCATGACAATGGAGTTTTAGGAACCTGACCTGAGCTATCAATCGGGCGTATCGAGATATGGATCTTGCCCAATCTCGCGTTGCATTTTCTTCCGTTCTTTTTCATGGTGCAGCAGAATCATTCGATCCCGGAAATGTTTCTTTTCAACCTTGAGCTGCGCTTTGCGAAACAGCGCAGCATAGCGATCGACTGAACCCTCCACGCGGGTTCCCTGTTCTTTCATACGTTCAGCTTTCTTCAGACCGAGCCCACCTTTAAGAATATCGTCATCGAGTGACAGGTACTGCCGATAGGACCCTCGGTCGCCTTGCCTACCACACCGTCCGATCAGCTGGCGGTCAATGCGTGCGGCATCATGCAGTTCCGTGCAGATCACGTGCATACCACCCTCTGATTCGATTCGCGAGTCCAGCTTCACATCGGTACCACGTCCAGCCATGTTAGTCGCCACCGTGACCCTCCCGTACTCTCCCGCGTCGGCCACGATCTCCGCTTCCTGTTCGACGTTATTAGCATTAAGTACCTGATGTTCGATCCCAAGTTCTTCGAGCATTGCTGAAAGAATGACACTTTTATCGATTGAGCGTGTGCCTACCAGCACGGGACGACCGGTCTCATGGACTTCCTGAATTTCGCCTACGATCGCCTCAAACTTTGCCTCCATGGTGCCAAACACGCGATCTGCTAGTTGCACTCGTTGGGGCGGTTGATTGGTGGGAACCCTTATCACCGGCGTACGATAGATTTTTCGCAACTCGCCTGCACTGGACGCAGCCGTACCCGTCATGCCAGCCAAGTGTGGATAACGTAAAAAGAGATCCTGAACAGTAATTCTTGCAGCCTGCCCCGTTGGCACACTGATTTCCAACGCCTGCTTGGCCTCGATCGCCTGGTGAATTCCATCTCTCCATTTGCGTCCTTCTGCCAGACGTCCAGTGAATTCATCGACAATAACGATCTCATCGACGCCCTTGTCTCCGGGCCGAACAACATACTGCCTATCAAGCAGAAACTCTTCATGCACTTTAATACTGCGTTCGGTGTACTCATAGAGATCGACGAGTCCCATGGTACGAACAAGATCACTCTTGGGTAACGCTCGAACACGTTGCCTGCCTCTTGCAGTCAGCTCGTATTGTTTTGTTTCAGGATCAATAATGTAGTCGTCTTCTTTGACGTAATTTGCACCATGCTCGGCAGCCCACCGATAGGTTTCCACGATCTGGTCACGCACCGTATCCTCAATACTACCGATGATGAGTGGGGTGCGAGCTTCATCGATAAGAATACTGTCTGCCTCATCCACGAGACAGAAGTGAGTACCACGCATGACAATCTGATCACCCGACCCTGAGAATCCACCGCCACCGTCACCCAACATTTCTGTCTCAACGCGATTTTGGGCCCTTAGCAATAGACGGTCACGCAGGAAATCGAATCCAAATTCTTTTGCAGTGCCATAAGTCACATCAGCGCCATACGACTTCCGGCGACTGGTCTGATCATCTGAAGTCTGAATCACTCCCACCGTTAAACCCAGCAGCTCAAACAGTGGTCGCATCCATTCCGCATCACGATGCGCAAGGTAATCGTTGACCGTTGCCAGATGCGCCCCTTTTCCCAACAACGAATGAAGATAAAGCGGTAGCGTCGCCGTAAGAGTCTTCCCTTCACCGGTCTGCATTTCTGCGACACAGCCTTCAAACAGAGAGATCCCACCCACGATCTGCACATCATAATGCCGCATTTTCAAGGCACGCCGCCCTGCTTCGCGAATCAGTGCGTATCCCTCTGGAAGCAGACTGCCGAGTCGCTCACCTGCCATGGCACGATAGCGAAGTGCGAGCGACCGTTTGCGCAACAGCATTTCTGTCTCTTATACACATCTCCGAGCCCACGAGACCGAGGCTGATCTCG
>CAJXTM010000832.1 GCA_913061385.1 uncultured Rhodopirellula sp.
AGCGTCAGATGTGTATAAGAGACAGCCGCTCTACTTCGCTCAGGCGTGTAATAAGCTCGTTTCAACGGCGGTGGCAACAGATCCAAGAGTGACATGCGTGATGCTGCCTCACCGCTTCCCGGCAAAGCATCAATAAAATTACAGATAGAAAGCGGATTTCCAATCAGCGGTTCATCCTGCAAGACGGCATCCACCTCAGACAACACCTTGGCAATTTCCCCGTCATCCGAATCCACGTTCGCATTCCACCGCACCAAAACCTCTGCAGTCATCATGCCTCCGAAACTATCATCGATATGCTTCAAAGCAATCACCGGCTCAGAGTTGGCAGCCATGCTGCTTGTTAGTTTTTCATCGGGACTCATTTGCAAGGTACATGCAGCAAGCACAACGGTTCCGGCAATCGCAATCCAACTGAATACCCTGCAGCGTTCCAGGACAAAATCGATGATCACTGATATTTTGCTGAGGTTCCGATCAACAAGATTCTTGCCAACGCCTGCATGAACATTGCGACCGAAGCGACTCGCACAGGCAAGAGGAATGATAGTGATGACCGAGACGAAGGTCATCAACACACCAATCACACAACAGTACCCAAATTCACGGACAATCTCGTGCCTAGCTGTAATGAGGGAACCAAATCCAATCGCAGTCGTCAGTGAAGTCATCCAGCATGCCAAGCCGACCTCCCGAATAGCACGGCGTGCCGCCTCGACCGCCGAAACCCCGCTGGCTCGATGCCGCCGGATCTGCACCATCATGTGCACGCCATCGGTAAACCCAACCATGCACAACAAAACAGGGACAATCACCGAGTTGAATGGATTGTCGTCAAACCCGAGGAAGTGCAGCAGTCCCAGCGTCCAAAAGACTCCAAAAGCCGGAGCCAACCCCACAATGATGACGGAGGTAATTCCACGAAATAAAACCAACGCCGTCAGTAACGCGATTGAATAACCAATCACTTGATACTTGAATTCGTTCTGCCGAGTGCTGATCGATCGACTGATCGAGATTGGAACCTGTCCGGTAACCTGAAACGAAATATTGACTTCTGGAAATTCGGTTACCGCTCTCGCTGCAGTGTCCCGTAGGCGATCCGTGCAATCAGAATCCTGTTGAACAAACAGCCAATCCAGATTCACCATCAATAACATCGTCTGCGCATCTGGCGACAACAATTGCCCGACGACAAGCGGATTGGCCAAGGCTCGTTCGCGGGCATCACTGAGACGTTCAGGCGATGCCTCTCCCTGCGGCAACAGTGACTGTGAAAGGCTGAAGATGTTCAATGGTGGTGCGCGATCCATCCAAACAACGCTGCTGACCTGCTGCAACGATTCGAGTGCATTCACCACGGATCGCATCGCCTTCACACCCTGCCCAGAGAAAAAATCATCTGAGCGTGCAACAACAATCACATTCCCGAGATCAACCCGTAATGGCTCGACGTCTGGGACAGGTTCCGATTGACGAGGCTGAAACCCCGTGGGTTGCCCATTCGGTTGGGCATCTTGATCGACAAAAGACGGCTCGGGAAACAGAATGCGCGGATCATAATGACCAATGGCCATCAACGCAGTCCAGCCAACCAACAAGACCGTGGTGAACCATCGATGAGCGATGATCCAATCAGCTAGAATTCCAAATCGACTAAACAAAACAGGTCATCCTACAAAGCTGCCTCAACGACCTAACCGACGCTTCAGATACTCACGCCGAACATCTTCAATAGTCATCGATCCGTCATTGCCACTCATTCCCCAGAAAGCACGAGAGGGAACTGACTTAGGCATCTCACCTTTGGTAAGCACGCCATCACCATTGGTGTCGAGGCGAGCAACATACCGCTCGGCATAGTCCGCTGCAGCCTTAAGATCCTTTGCTTTTCTATTCTGAACCAGCACCGATTGAATTTGTGGACTCGCTTGCCTGTCAGCCGATGTTTCATTCAAAGGAACAGCAACTGTCACTATCGCCAGCGCCATTTCCTCCCAGGTCTGATCGCCCCAAAACACAGTCTCTTTTGGATCAGGATTCACTGGGTTGCCCGCAGAATTATCAAACACTGCTGTGAATTGCATCTTGGTGACATCCTGCAGTGGGATGGGATCAGCCAGTTCATACCGATGCTGCCAGCCAAAATCGTACCGCGGCACGTCCAGAACGGACTGAACCTGATCACCCCGTTGCAATTCGAACGAGAACGACTTTCCTCGCACATGCATATGGGGAGCAACAGCCAACAATACTCCCCGGCGGGGAAAGTAGTTCACACTCCCTTTCACGATATGATTCGCCGCCCCTTTGGGGATTTCAAAATCCGGATTGATCCCGAATAAAGACAACACCTCGTGCGTTACTTTTTTTCGATCCGTGAACACGAGGCCGACTTTAGTCAGATCCGACGTTGTTGTTCCACAGGGTGTGTAGTGCATTTGCAGCACAAACTTGGCACCAGCCGGAACTCTGATGGCATGCCCCTCGCGTACCTCCGAAGCCATCTGCCCCGGCACGTGACCGCTGATTAGTGCAGGAAAACTGATCTCGTTGCCATCAGGCAACCGTAACAGAAGCATTGCATGGTGCACGACACGTGGATCACCTGGCAGCAGCATTACGTTCGACAGCCATCGTTCTTTCTGAAATCCGGGATCCAAGACGCTGTACTGATAAGCAACGCCTTGATTCAATTCCAAAGTGGGCAATTCCGCAGGAACCTCAAACGGTTGAGGCATTGCAAGAATCAGATCAGGTTTAACAGGCCAATCACCATCCGTTGGCTCAGCCACGATGAGTTTCAGCTGACCGGGATCCCCGTAGGGAGTCCCAGCCTCGACCCATTTTCTGAAGAGAACTTTGTCAGCTTCAGAAAGCTGTGAGTTACCACTAATTAGTTCTGATATTACATTCCCTGGCAATATTGCATCGCCGACCATACCTAGAATACCTGTCTCTTATACACATCTCCGAGCCCACGAGACCGAGGCTGATCTC
>CAJXTM010000833.1 GCA_913061385.1 uncultured Rhodopirellula sp.
ACGAGATCAGCCTCGGTCTCGTGGGCTCGGAGATGTGTATAAGAGACAGCGTTGCAGGTGTCAATGATGTCATGGCAATCATCTTGATGGCTGCCAAATACAATGTGCCGGTCTGCCCACATGGTGGCGGCATCGCTTTGTGTAATATGATCCAGCACTACGGAATGTGGGATCAAATCGCTGTCGCGGGCCACTCAAACACTCAGTTGGTCGAATACATTGACTTTCTTCAAGACTCAGTTGAACATCCGGTGGAAACCAAAGCCGGACACTATGTGACACCAAAGGCACTTGGTTGGGGACTAGAATTCTTACCAGAATTCTTAGAGCAACACCGATTTCCGGACGGACAGGTGTGGAAGAACCGCTCGCCAGAGCGAAAGGGTGCAATGTTTGAGGCGTGATTTGCAAATGTGCTGCAGCCACGTTCGCATGACTGGGAAAGCATTACCTTTCTAAATTCCTGGGAGCTCTGTTTCTGGGAGCTCTGTTTCTGGGAGCTCTGTTTCTACATCCTGTGAAACTCTACCGACCACGCGATTCAGGAATTGGTCACAACGTGGAGCCATGCGACTGGCAAGCAAAGTCGCATAGCGGGCCGCCACCGCTCCAGTAAACACATCCATGGTGTAATGTGCTCGCAGCACCAAGACCGTCATGACTTCAAAAACAATGATTGCTCCACCCAGTAACATCCAGCGGCGTCCGCCGACTCGGGCGATCTCCACTGCCCCCAGGACAGCCAGTCCGGTGTGCCCGGAAAAAAAGAAGTCTGTGGTCACGCCATAGGTCACCAACAAACTTGGTACACCCGGATCACGCCACAACATTCCCGGCGGGGGTTCTAAGGCACACAATACTTGGCAAATCTGCCGCATCCCAAACAGCAACAGCAAGCCAATGAATGGCCGTAAACTAGGGCCAAAGATTGAACGCCAAAGCAGGAACAAACCTAACAAATCGATCACTGCAGAACTTGCAATCAACAATTGGTCGGTGCGTTGAGGATGCTGATGAAAATAAGCATTGGCTCCTGCCAGCCAATCGTGTACTCCATCACCGATCGAACCCGGCATCAATTCGCGTTGCCCAATCCATGATTGCGTCAGATACCAGGCCGCCAATCCAACAATAACAAATGCAAACCGCAAGACTAAATTCATAGGTTCACTCGGTGGTTGTATGGCTCGCGTCCCGGCATTATCCAGTCTTTGTTCAGCCATATGTCCTCAAAGTATATTTGCACACAAGACGCGTGAGAGTCATCAACGCGTCGACCAGGAAATCGACAACCCGCCCAGCATAACCTGCCTCTGACCGTAACAGACCCCGCGAAATAGCGGCACACGGTGGCACTAACCCGAGCTCAACCACAATAACCCATCTCGAGTGTGCCGGACTCCCCATTGAAAGGATAGCCTCTCCTTGACCACTCGTAGAACCCAGACGATGCCATCATTTCGCCACGCCTCATTCCGACGGTGGGTGACCACCATGTGTCTCGCTCGCAAGCCGGATGCTTGAGCATCAAAGCAGAAGCAAGAAACAGTGAACGCCGCCGTAGTTTTACACTGTCCTGAACCAAGTCAGTGAAGTTGACCTCAAGGAAACGGACAACATCTGGTCACATACGGACGCTGTCACCTACCACCGCTCCCTGGCGGCATCAAACATATTGGAAACGCGGTACGCCGCCACTGAATCAAACAGGTAAGCCTGAACCCGGGTGGAAACGTCAAACCAGAAATAATCAGTTTCATCATTGGCCGTGACATGATGGTCGCACGCAACTACGAGAAGAGCGAGAATATTGCCCGGGACCGCAAACCGTTACAAGTTGAGATTCGTGCCACGGGTACTTTTCAAAGCGAAGACGGCAAATGGAAGAAGATCGGCCATCACGCCGACCTTCTTCCCTAACTGTCTGAAACGCGTTGAGTTACTCACTCGCCAAAAAAATGCCTGCGTTAATCAGTTACTTCGAGCGACAAGAGTTATTTCGATCGCACCAATTTCATTAAACGTCCCGCAACATTCCAGTCCTGTACATAGAGGTTGCCATCTGCGTCCCATGCGGACCCATGTGTTCCGCTGAACGCGCCTTCTACCCACTGTTCCTGAGGAATACCGTAGCTCCGTCCTTTCTTCGGATCGGGATTCTCACCAACCACCGAAATGATCTTGTTATTTTTATCCAGAATTACGAGGCGACCGTGCAAGTCAGGAACGGAAACATAATCACCTTGGATCGAAACTGAAGTTGGCATTCCCAATCCAGTAATGACCTCTCCGATAAAGTTCCCCTCAAGATCGTAGTGAAGCAACCTGCCATTGGGCTGATGATTACGATCACAAATTAATAAACGAGCAGGTTCGTAACGGGTGTCGAGAGTCATGCCATGGGCGGTGTTGAACTCCTTCATGCCGTTGCCCTTTTTCCCGAAGTGCATCAGATATTTCCCGTCTTTGTCATATTTAAAAATATGATTTGTCGCGTAACCGTTAGACAGAAATATGTCGCCATTCGCTGCCACCGTGATTGCAGTCGGGCTAAATTTAATTTTGCCGAGGCCTGCTTCTTCTGGGACCCCCAGCTTCATCACAATTTCACCACTGTGAGCATTGAATTTGATACCTTCTGCATTCGCGTTTCTGGCACCATAAATAAATTCCTCACCAGCTTCTTCGCGGATTTCCATGTCGTGCAAGTTTGAATACTTGGCACCGAGATAAGACTGAACGACCTTACCATCAGGTGAAAAAGCGAACACCCCCGCCCCCGCACTGGTGTAAATATTCCCTGCCTTATCAACCACCACCGCACCATGGGTCGCTCCCAACGCCGAACTTCCATCGGGCCGGAGCCCCCAACCAGGAACAGTATCAAAGGCCATTTCAGCGCTGCCTGTGCGAACAGGCGCCTGTGCCTCCTCTGCCTGACTTGTCGTGGATCTGTCTCTTATACACATCTCCGAGCCCACGAGACCGAGGCT